>CAZXPE010000009.1:0-25444 GCA_964642915.1 uncultured bacterium
CATCTCTCGTGGGTGCCGCTTGTTGTGGAAGAGGATGAAGCGCCTGATCCACCCGACATACGCCTCCTCGGTTTTGTAGCTATAGTGGCGGGTGCGGATGGCCTCACGGACACGGTCAAGGAGCTTTGGCTTCGGCGGGCCAGCAGGTATCGAATGGATCGTCGCCGGCGTCCACACTCTTTCCGGCCGTCCGCGATCGTACTGGGTCACTTTCTCCAGGGGAGGATTTTCAAGCGACTTCGAGACCGGCTCCAGGCTTCCCATGTTTTCCTCCTCGATGTTGCGAGCAATCTATACGCATGATGAGTATCAGTCAAGCGAAAATTCGATGTCGCCTCCTCGGCAACATTTAGTGTCCTGCTTTGACTTCTCCCCTAGCCGTTGTATTTTTTTCTTCCATCAGGCCGCCGCACTGTGCTATCTAGGTTCCATGCGTCTTGAGAAAATTATCGTCCACGGCTTTAAGTCGTTCGCCGAGAAGACAGAGCTTCAAGTTCTTCCCGGGATCACGGCCATCGTCGGGCCCAACGGGACAGGCAAATCAAATGTTGCCGACAGCGTTAGGTGGGCGCTCGGCGAGCAGAGCCCCAAGTCGCTCAGGGGCCACAAGATGGAGGACGTGATTTTCGCCGGCTCAGCCTCCCGAAAGCCTCTCGGTATGGCTGAGGTCGGCCTTCTCTTCTCCAACGATGGGACACTTTCAGTGCCGTGGAGCGAGGTCCAGGTGAGCCGCCGCCTCTACAGGACTGGAGAGAGCGAGTATCTACTCAACAAGAACGACTGCCGCCTCCGCGACATCATGGACCTCTTCGTCGGGACAGGGGTCAACCCCAAGGCTTACGCCCTGATGGAGCAGGAGCGGCTGAACCAGATCCTTACCTCAAGGCCCGCTGACCGAAGGATCTTCATCGAGGAGGCCGCCGGGATCAGCCGCTATAAGCAGCAGCGATCCGAGACGCTCGGCAAGCTCGACGCCTCACGCCAGAACCTTCTCCGCGTCAGGGACGTGATGAACGAGGTCAAGCGCCAGTTGGCCTCGCTGGAGCGCCAGGCGCGGAAGGCCAGGCAGTACAAGGCCCTGGTCCAGGAGAAGCAGTCGCTCGCCCTGGCCGTGCTGGCTGCTACGTATGCGACCCTGACCTCGGAGGAGTCGGAGCTTGGGCGCGAGATAGAGAGGTTCCGCGGCGCCGAGGAAAGCCTCAGGACCCGCATGGCGAGCCTGGCAGCTCAGCAGGCTTCCCAGCGGGCCCTGATCCAGGAGACCGAGTACCGCCTTTCCGATCTCAGGCAATCTGTCCAGAAGATCCAGGGAGAGGTCGAGCGGCTCCTGGAGCGCCGCGAGCAGATCGGGCTCCAGATCCGTGAGCTGGCTGACGAAGATCAGCGGCTCCAGGAAGAGGCCCGGCTCATTGGAGAGCGGCGCCAGGCGCTGGACGAGGAGCGGCGCCAGAAAGAGTTGATCCTTGGGGATTCTGAAAAGGCGCATCGGGCCAGGGGAGAAAGCATTCGCTCGAGCGAGGAGACTCTCGGCAGGCTCAGGGATCTCCTTCAGGCTGAAGGGGAGCGGTTTGAAGCGCTCCGCCTGGAGCAGGTGAGGGCCGCAGGCGCTCGCGTCGAGCTGACGCGAGCCATGGGAGAGCTTCGGGAGCGGGAGAGCCAGATCGGTCGGCGGCGCGAGCGCCTCGCTCAGGAGCGGTCGGCGGCCGAGGAAGAGATCGGCGGCATCCGGGGCCAGCGGGAGAGGTTTGAGAGCCAGCGGGCGCTGGCTCTCAAAGAGATCCGCTCTCTCGAAGAGCGCCGTGCGGAGCTGGCGGCCGCCCTTGCCAAGAGGGAGGCCGCTCGCCTGGAGGTTCAGTCTCGTCTCTCGGAGCTGCGCCTGACACATGCGGCGCGGCAATCGAGTCTCGAGGCCCTGGAGCGGCTGGAGAGGGAGCGTGAGGGGTACGGCGCCGGCGTTCGCGCAGTGTTCAGCGAGGAAGGGGGCCGGCTTAGAGGGGTGATCGGCACCGTCGCCGATCTCCTCGATGTTCCGCGCGGGCTCGAATCAGCAGTTGAAGCGGCTCTCGGCGAGCGGTTGACCTGGGTCGTTGTGGAGCATTTTGAGGACGGAAAGGCGGCTCTCGGCTATCTCTCAGACCGTGGCGCCGGGCCGGCCACGTTCCTTCCGCTTGAGACGCTCCCCGCCGGCGATAGCTTGGCCGCTGACGAAGATGGCGTCAGGTGGCTCGGCCGGCTCGTGGGTTGCCCGCGTCCTGCGCTTGTCAGCTATCTGCTTGGCAAGATCGCCGTGGTTCCCGATCTTTCACACGCCGAGTCGCTCTGGCGCAGGAACGGAGTCGTCGCCACGTATGTGACACCATCGGGTGAGGTGCTGACTCCGACAGGCCGGCTCACCGGGGGGCGAGCGAGCGAGGCCCCTGATTATTCGCTTCTCAAGCGGAAGGCTGCAATTCGGGCGCTGAGGGAAGAGATCGGGGAGCTTGGCCGCGACGCGGCCCGACGCCAGGCAGAGCTGGAACGGGTTGAGGCTGAGGTGGCGGAGATGAGGAGTCAGCTCTCCGGCCTCCTGGAGTCGGTTCAGGGGGAGGAAAACCGGAGGCTGGCCTGCGACAAGGACCTGGAGCAGACTGCGCGGGAGGCGGAGCGGGTTACCCGCTATCTCTCCGCCCTGGAGGTTGAAGACAGGCAGCTTGAGGCCGAGGCCGAGGAGGCCCGTTCCAGGATCAGTGTCCTCGAGCGGGAGCTGGCTGCGGCCGATAGGTCCGGATCAGCGCTCGAGTCAGCGATGACAGAGCTTCGCCGCGAGATAGAGTCCATGCGGGAGAGAGAAGGTGTCCTTGTCGGCGATCTGACTGGGGCGCAGGTGGAATGGGCAGCTCTCGCCGAGCGCGTGGAGGCGCTTCGCCGGGAGCTCGGCCATATCGAGGAGCTGGAGCGGGATCTGGCGCACAGGCTGGCTCAATCCTCTGAGCGAAGGCAGGGGTTGGAGGACCGCCGGACGACGCTGGGAGAGGAGCGCCTGCGCACCGACGCGCGCGCCAGGGAGGTCGCCGCAGACAGGGAGCGTCTTGAAAGGGAGGAGGCGACCGTTGCAGGGCGGTACCAGGAGCTTCTCAACGACAGGGAGCAGATCGAGACAGCCATCCGGGAGGGCGAGCGGGATCTGAGCCGCGCGACAGAGGAGCGTCATGCGGTGGAGATAAAAGTGACTGAAGGCCGCGTTCGACGTCAGGAGATCGAGGAAGAGGCCATCCGGGGGTTCAGGGTCGAGCCGGCTGAGCTTCTTGGCCTTCACGATCCCGGCAGGGACCGTGAGGTGACGCGGGTCCGTCTCGAAGAAGTGGAGGAAAAACTTCAGGCCATGGGGGCTGTGAACCTGGTGGCCGACGAGGAGTATCGCGAGCTGGAGGAGCGGCTCGGGTTCCTCCAGGCTCAGCACGACGATCTCACTGGCTCAATAAAAGACCTCGAAACAGCCCTCAGGGGGATGACACGCACCGCCCAGGAGAGGTTCAGGGAGGCGTTCGAGGCGATCAACAGGAATTTCGGAGAGATCTTCTCACGCCTCTTCGAAGGCGGTCGCGCCGAGCTTCGGCTCGTGGAAGCGGCTGAGGGAGAGGATCCGCTTGATTCGGGAGTTGAGCTGATGGCTCAGCCCCGGGGGAAACGGCTCCAGTCTGTGACACTCCTCTCGGGAGGTGAGAAGGCGCTAACCGGGCTCGCTCTCCTCTTTGCGATCTTCTACTTCAGGCCGAGCCCGTTCTGCGTCCTCGATGAGGTGGACGCCCCTCTCGATGACGCCAACATCCAGCGTTTTCTCCGCGTCCTCCGCGATCTGTGCGAGCAGACCCAGTTCATTGTGATCACCCACAACCGTAAGACGATGGAGGCCGCTGACGTGCTTTACGGGATCACGATGGAGGAGCCGGGGCTGTCCCGCCTGGTTTCCGTCAAGCTGGCGGGGTGAGGGGCGGGCCGCAAACTCCCTCGCTTTTTGACTTTTCCGCTCCGGGTAGGGTACACTTCTCCTTCGGAGTTCACCATGCAGTCCGTCGGCGCGTATCTCCGCGAACAACGCCTGGCGCGAGGTCTCTCCCTCGATGAGGTGGCCCGTATCACGCGGGTGGGTCAGGATTACCTGTCAGCGATCGAAAGGGACGCGTTCACTGAACTTCCGGCTCCCGTCTTCACAAAGGGGTTTATCCGGGCGTACTGCCAGGTCCTGGGTCAGCCTCCCGATGAAGCGCTCTCGCGGTATCGGGCCATCCTCGCCGAGTCGGCGCCCCCGCCTGCTACGGCGCCTCCGCCTCTCTCAATCCGAAGGCGGGTTTTGAGGCCGGCGCTCGTTGGCCTCGGGCTGCTGATCGCCCTCGGCCTCGCTCTCTTCCTCCTTAATAATGCAGGGAAGAGCGCTTCTCTTCCGGCCCGGCCGGTCGCCGGCGAAGCCCCTGCCGTCGCCGGGCCGAGCAGGCTTCAGGCGCTTCCCATCAGAAAATCTGATGAGCCTGCCCTCTCACGCTTGGTGGCGAGAACGAGCGAGCTTACCTGGATTCAGGTGGAGATGGACGGCGGCCGCGTGGTCGAAGAGCTTCTTCCCGCTGGAGCTATCAGGGAATGGACCTCAAAGACGCGTTTTATTGTCACGGTGGGGAATGCCGGAGGGGTGGCATTTGAGTTGAACGGCCGTCCCGTTCCGTCGCTGGGCGCTCGCGGGGCGGTCATTCGCAGACTCTCCCTTCCCCCTGACCTCCCATCGTCTCCAGACCGGCCTTCAGCCCCTCGCTCTTCTGCTCAGCCGTGACCTTCTTCAAGGCTTTCACGGATCGGCTGAAAGAAGGGCTTCTCCAGAGCCAGACTGCGCTCAGGGAAGGTCTCGACCGCCTTCTCTCTGCAAGGCGACCCCTCGACGAGGCGCTCTTTGAGGAGCTTGAGGACCTTCTGATCAGCGCCGATCTGGGAGCGGGAACCGCGCGCGAGTTCGTTGTCCGTCTCGGGGAAGAGGCGCGTCGGGGGCGGCTCGCGACAGCCGAGGATGTCAGAACGCTCCTCAGGCGGCACTTGACCGAGGCCCTGGCTGAGGCCGCAGGCGCTCTGTCGCTGGCCAGCCGGCCGGCTGTGATTTTGATCCTCGGCGTCAACGGGTCGGGAAAGACCACCACTGCGGGGAAAATGGCTTGGGCGCTCAAGGCCGAGGGGAGGTCGGTGCTCCTGGCTGCCGCGGATACGTTCAGGGCGGCTGCGATCGAGCAGCTCAGGGCATGGGGGGAACGGGCCGGGGTCGAGGTGATTCACCAGAGTCCAGGGGCCGACCCGTCGGCCGTGGTCTTCGACGCAGTCAAAGCGGCCACAGCCCGCCGAGTGGACGTCCTGATCGTCGATACAGCCGGCCGGCTTCACACCAAGGCTCCCCTCATGGAGGAGCTTGCCAAGGTGAAGCGAGTGGTGGGCCGGCAGTTACCGGGCGCTCCTCACGAAAACCTGATGGTTCTGGACGCCCCCACGGGGCAGAACGGCTTGGCTCAGGCCAGGCTCTTTCACGAGGGCGTGGGGCTCACCGGCCTTGTTCTCACCAAGCTGGACGGAACTGCCAAGGGAGGCATCGTCGTGAGGATCCACCGTGAGCTGGGCCTTCCGATCAAGTTTGTCGGTGTCGGCGAGCGGATAGAGGACCTCCAGCCGTTCGACCCAAAGGCTTTTGTCTCAGCCCTGATCCCGGAGTAGCCATGGATCAACCATCAAGCGTCGATCGTCACTTTATGGCGCGAGCTCTGGAGCTTGCCGCCCGCGCCCGCGGGCTTACCTCGCCGAATCCCATGGTGGGGGCCGTGGTGGTTCGGGACGGAGAGATCGTCGGCGAGGGCTATCACAGCCGCGCCGGCGAGAAGCACGCCGAGATCGAGGCGCTCGCAGCAGCCGGAGAGGAGGCTCGCGGCGCCACGCTCTATGTGAACCTCGAGCCGTGCGTGCACCACGGGCGGACCCCTCCGTGCGTCCCTCCGATCCTGGCTGCCGGGATCGGTTGCGTGGTCGCTGCTGTCGGCGATCCTAACCCCAAGGTCTCGGGGAGGGGGATCGAGGCGCTGGGCCGTGCCGGATGCCGGACGATCCTCGGCGTGATGGAGGAGGAAGCGCGCGCTCTGAACCGGCAGTTCTTCACCTACATACTGGAGCGCCGCCCGCTGGTGACGCTGAAGGCGGCGATGAGCCTCGACGGCAAGATCGCGGGTTGGGACCGAAGCTCGCGCTGGATCACAGGAGGGCCGGCCCGCCTCGAAGCTCACAGGCTGCGGGCTTACTCCGACGCCGTGGCTGTAGGGATCGGGACCGTCCTTCAGGACGACCCGGAGCTTTCAGTCCGCCTTCCGGAGCCGTGGCCGCGCGAGCCTTATCGAGTGGTGGTGGACAGCGCCTGCCGGACGCCGCTCGATGCTAAGCTCTTCTCCTCGGGAAGTCCGGGTCGGACATTGATTGCCACGACCGAGGCGGCGCCAGCGGAGAGGGTCGGAGCCCTCGAGGCGAGGGGAGCCCGAGTGGCTCGCCTTCCGTCCCGTGACGGCCGCGTGGATCTCCAGGCCCTGGCCGCCCTGCTGGCCGACCTGGAGGTGACGGCGCTTCTCCTCGAAGGGGGGAGCGAGCTCAACGCGGGTTTTCTTGAAGCCGGCCTCGTGGATCGCGTGGCGCTCTTTTTTGCCCCTGTAATCCTTGGCGGGGCGAGAGCGCCCACGACTGTCGGGGGTCACGGCAGGAGCCTCAAGGAAGCGTTTCGCCTCAGCGGGATCACCGCCCGACAGGTCGGAGATGATATCCTGGTCGAAGGGGAGATCGAGCGGGAAATGCGGAGTGCGGAGTGCGGAGTGCGGAATGTTCACTGGAATCGTTGAGGAGCTCGGCGAGGTGGCGGCTATTGTCCCGGCTGACGGGAAGAGGCGGCTGACCGTCAGGGCCGGGCTGGTCCTTGAAGGGAGCCAGATCGGATCGAGCCTGGCGGTGAACGGCGTGTGCCTCACTGTTGTTGAGCGCGGCGCCGACCGCCTCGCCTTCGATCTCGGGCCGGAAACGCTCAGGGCCACCAACCTCGGTGACCTGGCTCAGGGAGATCCGGTGAACCTTGAGAGGCCCGTCCGTCTCGGGGCCCCTCTTGGCGGGCACCTGGTCCTCGGTCACGTGGATAGTGTCGGAGAGCTGGCTTCGGCGGTTAGGGCCGGCGGTTGCGCCACGGTGACGATCTCTGTCCGGGATCCCGATCTCGAACGTTATCTCATCCCGAAGGGCTCGGTCGCTGTCGATGGCGTCAGCCTCACCGTCGTCCGTCTGATCGAGAGGGGGTTCGAGGTGATGCTTATCCCCCACACGCTGGCGGAGACGACCCTGGGGCGGAAATCCGCCGGCGCGCGGGTCAACCTTGAAATGGATCTGTTCGGGAAATATCTGTACCGGTTTTTCTCAGAGAAACGCTCGGCTTTCAGCGATCATCCGTTTGCCGGGAGATGAGCTTTAAAGGAGCCACGTCTATGCCAGACACATCAGGGAAGGACGCCGGAACCGAGTTCGCCACGATCGAGGCCGCCATCGAGCGGATAAGAGACGGCCACATGACCGTGGTGGTGGATGATGAGGACCGCGAGAATGAGGGCGACCTCGTCATGGCGGCGGACAAGGTGACCCCAGAAGCGGTGAACTTCATGGCCAAACACGGCCGGGGGCTTATCTGCGTTCCGATGCTCGGAGAGCGGCTGGACGCTCTCCGGATCTCGATGATGGTCTCGGACAACACCGCGCCTCTGGGCACAGCCTTTACGGTGACGGTGGATGCGCGCCGCGGCGTGACGACCGGGACGTCCGCCTATGACCGGGCAGTCACGGTCAGGACGCTTATTGATCCAGCGACTCACCCTGAGGACCTGACGCGCCCGGGCCACATTCTTCCGTTGCGGGCGATGCAGGGAGGGGTCCTGAGGCGTTCCGGCCACACCGAAGCGGCAGTGGATCTGGCCCGTCTTGCCGGTTGCTCGGCGGCCGGGGTGATCTGCGAGGTGCTGGACGAGGAGGGGAACATGGCAAGGGTGCCCGAGCTTCTCGCGCTGGCGCGGGAGCACGGCCTCCTCGTTGTGACGATCAAGGACCTTATCGAGTACCGGATCCAGAAGGAGAAGCTGGTCCGACGGGTGGCCACTACCCGCCTGCCGACCGAGCTTGGAGAGTTCACAGCCATCGCCTACGAGACCACTGTAGACAACCGTGTGCCACTCGCGCTGGTTCTCGGCGAAGTTGCCACCGCAGCGCCGGTGCTGGTGCGCGTCCACTCCGAATGCCTGACCGGGGATGTCTTCGGGAGCAAGCGGTGCGACTGCGGCTCCCAGCTCAAGAAGGCGCTCGCGATCATCCGGAACGAGGGGCGGGGTGTCTTCGTCTACATGCGCCAGGAGGGGCGGGGGATAGGGCTTCTGAACAAGATGCGAGCCTATGAGCTTCAGGACCAGGGGAAGGACACCGTGGAGGCGAACGTCGCCCTGGGGTTCAAGCCCGACCTTCGCGATTACGGGATCGGCGCCCAGATCCTGGCCGACCTCGGCGTGAAGAACATGAGGCTTCTGACCAACAACCCCAAGAAGATCGTCGGGCTTGAGGGGTACGGCCTGCGGGTGGTCGAGCGTGTCCCTATCGAGATACCCCCCACAGAGTCAAACAAGCACTATCTCCGCACCAAACAGGAGAAGCTCGGCCACATGCTCTCCTCTCTCCCCAAAGAGTGAGATGGCGGGAACCGCGCCGAGGCGTCCAGCGCGTAAACCCCGGCCGGGGGGCCGGTTCGGGGTTCTCGTCTCGCGCTTTCACGAAACGATCTCGAAGAAGCTTCTCGACGGCGCCCTGGAAACGTTTCGCGCCCACGGGGTGAACGGCGCCGACGTGGAGGTGCAATGGGTTCCGGGAGCGTTTGAGCTGTCTCAGGCCGCTCTGGGGTGGGCTAAGTCCGGCCGGTTCGCCGCGCTGGTCTGCCTTGGGGTCGTCATCAAGGGGGAGACGCCTCACTTCGAACACGTCGCCCGCGAGGCTGCCGCCGGGATCTCGCGGGTCGCATTGACCACTGGAATTCCGGCGGCGTTCGGGGTCATAACGGCGCTGACGCCGGAGCAGGCGTGGGCCCGCGCCGGAGGCGCCGTCGGCAACCGAGGGGAGGAGGCAGCGCTGGCGGCCATCGAGATGGCGGAGTTTATGAGAGAAATTCGGGATCGGAGAAGGCGCCGTTAATGGGGAAAAGGCGAAAAGCCCGCGAGCTGGCCCTTCAGTTCCTCTATCAGCTCGATCTCAGGGGGGAGTCCGAGCCGGGCCTCTCCTTTGATGAGTTCTGGAGCCGGCACCCGGTGGAAGGCGAGGTCCGCGAGTTCACCGAGCGCCTGGTGAGGGGGACGACTGAGCACCGGAAGAAGATAGACGAGCTGATCGCCCAGTACGCCGAGCACTGGGAGCCTGGCCGGATGGCGGTTGTTGACCGCAACATCCTGAGGGAGGGGATCTTCGAGCTGCTCTGGATGGAGGAGGCCCCTCCCAAAGTCGTCATCAACGAGGCGCTCGAGGTCTCGAAGAAGTTCAGCACCCAGGAGTCCAGCCGGTTCATCAACGGCCTTCTCGATCGGGTCCGGAGGGAACATCTTCCTGGCGACGGCGGGACGCTTCGGCCCGATTCGTGATCTCGCGCTCTCCCGGAGTCAGGCGATCCGCTACGGGCTCATCTCAGACATCCACGGCAACCTGGAGGCTTTGACCGCCATCCTCGATCATCTCGCCGCTGAGAGGGTGGACTCTGTTCTTTGCCTCGGAGACATAGTGGGGTATGGCGCTGACCCTTCGGCGTGCATCGAGGCGGTGAGGGAACGGGCCCAGGTCGTGGTCGCGGGGAACCACGACTGGGCCGCTGCCGGCCTTCAGGACCTCGAATCGTTTAGCCCGTACGCCAGGATCGCCGTCGAATGGACATCCGCCCGTCTCTGTGACGAGGAGCGCGCCTATCTCGCCAGCCTTCCTCTTTTGGCGGAGGTGGGGGAAGCCACACTGGTTCACGCGAGCCCCTTCCACCCGGAGAATTGGGACTATCTCATCTCAGAGCGGGACGGCAAGACTGCGCTCTCAGCTTTTGAGACACGACTCTGCTTCATCGGCCACTCCCATCGCCCGGTCGTTTGGATCGCTACCGAGACCGGCGTTTGTTTCTTCCCTTGCGTCGAGCGGATGACTCCGGGCCCCCGGCAGCGCCTGCTGGTCAACGTCGGGAGCGTCGGGCAGCCGAGAGACAGGGACCCGCGGGCGGCGTACGTGATGTGGGACGTCGGAACCGGCGACATAACCCTTCACCGCGTGGCCTACGACGTCGCCGCCGCTCAAGCCAAGATCATGAAGGCCGGACTTCCGCGCTTCCTCGCCGATCGGCTGGCCAATGGGCAGTGACTTGAAGCTTGAAGCTTGGAGCTTGAAGCTTGAAGCTCGGAGAGTTCGGCTCCCTCTTCTCCTTTCCTCGGCGGGAGTTCTGGCCGCCGCGTTCCCGACCATCGACTGGAACCTCTTTGCCTGGATCGCTCTCGCTCCGCTCCTCGCCTGCGCTGTGACGAGGCCGCCCCGCCGGGCGCTGGCCGACGGATGGCTCACGGGAACCGCCTTCTTCCTCCTTCTCCTCAGGTGGCTCGATCACACCTTTCAACGTTACAGCGCGATTCCGTGGCCTCTTGGCTGGCTCCCGATCGTCGCTCTGGCCGGGTACTGCGGGCTTTACTTCGGAGTGGTGGCCTCCGCCATGAGCTGGCTCAAAGGGCGTCTCGGAGCCGGCTGGGCGCTCGCCGGAGCGCCGTTCCTCTGGGTTGGGAGTGAATGGGTGAGGGGCCGCCTGATGTCGGGCTTCCCGTGGGGGCTTATCGGGTACTCCCAGCATGGCGTTCTGCCGGTCATCCAGATAGCCGAGTGGACCGGCGTGTACGGCGTGTCTTTTCTCATCGTCTCAGTGAACGCGGCGCTGGCCGGGTGGCTCACGCTGCCGAGGCGGAAGGCTCTGGGCGGAGCGGTGGCTGCCGCCGCCCTCCTCGCGCTCGCCTTAGCTTACGGATGGAACCGTCTGGAGAGCGAACGGCCCGGGCTGGCCGGGTCTCAAGCGCTCCGTGTCGCTGTGGTCCAGCCTAACATCGAGCAGGCCACCAAATGGGACCCCGCGTTCTGGGAGGAGGCGCTATCGACGTACAGGAGGTTGACCCTGGAGGCGGCTCGCTCCTCCGAGGTGGTCGTGTGGCCTGAGACCGCCACACCGATTGTCCTTCCTCGCGGCGGGCGCTTCCTCCAAGAGATCCTGGCCCTGGCTGAAGAGATCAACATTCCGCTCGTCATGGGAGCCCTCGACCTCGAATCGGGGGCCGCTTCACGCCACACAAACAGCGCCTTCGTTCTGACCGGGCGGGGGATCGCTGGGAAGTATGATAAAATCCATCTCGTTCCCTTCGGCGAATATATTCCGCTGTCGGGGCTTATCGGGTTTGTCCGGAGTTGGGCCGAGTTCATTTCTGACCTGGCTCCCGGGACCGACCCGGTGGTCTTCCGTGGATCAGTGCCGCCGTTCGGAGTGGTGATCTGCTATGAGGGGGTGTTCCCCGAGCTGTTCCGTCGCTTCGCGGCAGGGGGCGCTCAGTGGATGGTGAACATCACGAACGATGGGTGGTTCGGCAGGACCGACGGGCCGTGGCAGCACCTCGCCATGCTCCCGTTCAGGGCTGTCGAAAACCGGGTGGCCATTGCGCGCGCCGCCAACACAGGAGTGTCGGCCTTCGTAGAGCCGAGCGGCAAGGTCCGGCAGGCCCTGCCGCTCTTCGAGCGCGGTGTCATCTCGGGCTGGATACCGCTCAGACGTAGCGCCGGGACGTTCTACACCCGCTACGGCGATCTTTTCGCGTACGCCTGCCTCGTCGCGGGTTGCGCCGGGTTCGCGGCGGCGCTTTTGAGAGGAGGACGATAACCGATGCTGAGTGATTTCAAGCGGGACTTGACCGAGCTTGACAAACGGCTGGACGATCTCAGGGGGCATCTTTGACCTGGCCGCCAAAGAGGAGCGGCTGCGCCAGATCGACGAGGAGATGGCCTCCCCCTCGTTCTGGGAAGACAGCAGGCGGGCCCAGGGCGTGGTCCAGGAGCGCTCAGACCTCGCCCGTCTCCTTGGAAGGTGGAGGGAGCTGGCCACCAGGGGGGAGGAAGTACGCCTCCTCTGGGAGATGGCTTCCGAGGCCGCCGAAGAGAGCCTGACCGCTGAAATCGAGAAAGAGATCAGGGATCTCCGCGAGGTCCTCGGGGCGTTCGAGCTTAAAGTCACCCTCTCAGCCCCCCACGACGCCAAGAACTGCATCCTCTCCATTCATCCCGGCGCGGGAGGCACCGAATCCCAGGATTGGGCTCAGACACTCATGCGGATGTACCTCCGGTGGGCCGAGCGGGCCGGTTTCAGGGCCGAGGTGGTGGACATGCTTCCAGGCGAAGAGGCGGGGATCAAGTCGGTCACCGTCACGGTTACCGGCGAGTACGCGTTCGGGCACCTCAAGGGGGAGGCAGGGGTTCACCGGCTTGTTAGGATCTCTCCGTTCGACGCTTCGCGGCGCCGCCACACCTCCTTCGCGTCGGTCTCTGTGATCCCCGAAGTGGAGGACGTAGAGGTGGTAATCAAGGATGACGACATCCGGATCGACGTCTTCCGCTCCTCGGGGCCCGGAGGGCAGGGGGTCAACACAGCCGACTCGGCGGTGCGCATCACCCACCTTCCTACCGGGATCGTCGTCCAGTGCCAGAACGAACGCTCGCAGCTCAGGAACCGCGACACCGCCCTCAAGATTCTTCGCGCCCGGCTCTTCCAGATCTACGAGAAGAAGCAGCAGGACGAGCTTGCGGAGTTGACCGGCGAGAAGAAAGAGATCGCGTTCGGGAGCCAGATACGCTCCTATGTCTTTCACCCATACCAGCTCGTCAAGGACCATCGGACGGGGGTCGAGATCGGCAACGTGGACGCGGTGATGGACGGTGAAATCTCCCCCTTCATCCAGGCTTATCTCCTGTCTGGAAAGCCCCTGTAAACGCACGCTTTTCTTGACAGTTCCGAGAGCAACCGGCCATAATACCGCCACGCTCGGGATCCTGACATGACAACCCCGCTTCCCGCCAACGAGTTGATGCGGCGCCGCCAGGAAAAGCTCCTTGCCCTCCGCCGGCGGGGGATCGATCCGTTCGGGGCTCGCTATCCGGTGACCCACTGGGTCCGCGATTTCGAGCGCCTCCGGGCAGGGGCCACCCTTGAGGAGTTCAAGAACTTCGGAGCGGTCAGCGTGGCCGGGCGCATCATGGCCCTCAGGCACCACGGGCGAACCTGTTTCGCCCACCTCAAGGACTATACCGGCCAGATCCAGCTCTACGCCCGCGCCGACCAGCTCGGCGCCGACTATGCGCCCTTCACCGACCTCGACGTCGGAGACTTCATCGGGGTGGCCGGAGAGCCGTTCACGACCCGCACCGGCGAGCTGACGCTCGCCGTGAAGTCCTTTACGTTCCTCGCAAAGTCAGTCCGTCCGCTCCCGGAGAAGTGGCACGGCCTCAAGGACATCGAAACCCGGTACAGGCGCCGCTATGTGGACCTGGCGGTGAACCAGGAGGCCCGCGATGTCTTCCACCTCAGGAGCCGCCTCACCAAAGCGATTCGCGACTTCCTGGACTCCCGCGGCTTCATCGAGGTGGAGACTCCGATGATGCAGCCGATTCCTGGAGGCGCGGCGGCGAGACCTTTCGTGACCCACCACAACGCCCTCGATGTTGACCTCTATCTGAGGATTGCTCCTGAGCTCTATCTCAAGCGGCTCGTCGTCGGCGGGCTCGATCGGGTGTACGAGATCAACCGCAACTTCAGAAACGAGGGGATATCGACCCAGCACAACCCCGAGTTCACCATGCTCGAGTTCTATCAGGCATACGCCGACGCCGGAGACCTGATGGAGCTGACCGAGGCGCTATTCTGTCACCTGGCCCAGACTCTCCAAGGGCGGGCGGGGGATGAACGGCGCCTCGCCATCACCTACCAGGGCGAGGAGATCGACCTTGCACCGCCGTGGCGGCGCCTGTCGTTTTTCCAGGGGCTTTCCGACGCTCTCGGGCTTCAGGTGGATCCCGGCCGGGATCCCCATGAGGTCCGCGGGGCCGCGGCCAGGCTTGGCGTCGAGGTTTCCCCTCACGGCAGCCGGGCCAAGCTCTGGAAGGAGCTGTTTGAGACGCTGGTTGAACCCACTCTCGTTCAACCGACCTTCGTCGTGGACTTCCCTATCGAGCTCTCTCCGCTGTCGAGGCGAAACAGGGAGAACCCGGCGCTGGCCGACAGGTTCGAGCTGATCATCTCCAGGCGGGAGATCGCCAATGCCTACACCGAGCTGAACGACCCCGAGGAGCAGCGCGAGCGCTTTCTGGAGCAGGCGCGTGAGAGGGAGATGGGGGACGACGAGGCGCACTGGCTCGACGAGGATTTCATCCGCGCCCTCGAGTACGGGATGCCTCCGACGGCGGGGGAGGGGATCGGGATCGACCGCCTGGTGATGCTCTTCGCCGATCGGGCGTCCATCCGCGACGTGATCCTCTTCCCGCATCTCAAGCCCGAGGGCCGGGATGCTCACTCCGGGAGCGGGGACGATGAGTGAGGGCAGGCGAGGGCTTCCTTTCGAGCTGTTTCTGGGTCTGCGCTACCTTCGCGCGCGGGGCCAGCGAGCGAGCCTCTCGCTCTTTGTCTGGATCGGGATCGGCGGGGTCTTCCTCGGTGTGAGCGCTCTCATCGTCGTTCTGGCAGTGATGACCGGCTTTCAGGACGGGATCAGGGAGAAGATCCTCTCTGCTAACCCTCATATCCTGGTCCTTGAAGGGAGCGGACGGGGGATCGCCGAGGCCGGACCTCTGGCGGCGAAGATCGGCGATATCAAGGGGGTGAGGGCAGCCACGCCGTTCGTTCTCCAGCAGGCTCTTTTTACGGCCGCGGGAGGAGGCTCAACGGGAGGACTTCTCAGGGGAGTGGACCTTGACTCGCCTCCGGTCAGGGCCGACCTCTCCCGGCACATCAAAAAGCGGGAAGGGCTGGAAGCTCTCGGCGCGCCGGGGGGAGAGTCGGCCATCGTCCTCGGGCGCGAGCTGGCCCGGACGCTGGGGGTCATCACAGGCGACGAGATTACGGTCATCTCCCCCAAGGGAGCGATGACTGCGGTGGGGATGGTCCCCAAGATGCGCCGATTCCGGGTCGTAGGGCTGTCGGAGATCGGGATGTATGAGTACGACTCCTCCCTGGCCTATGTGTCGCTCCAAGCGGCCAGTGAGTTCGCGGGGCTCGGCGGCCGGGTGACGGGGATCGAGGTAAGGCTTGAAGATCCGTTCAAGGCAAGGGCCGTCGCCCGCGAGATCTACTCCAGCCTCGGGTTTCCGTACTGGGTCAGAGACTGGATGGAGATGAACCGGAACCTTTTCGCCGCCCTTCAACTGGAAAAGACCGCGCTCTTCATCATCGTGACGATCATCGTCCTGGTGGCGGCGTTCGCCATCATCGGCCACCTCGTCCTTCTCGTGGCCGAGAAGCGCAAGGAGATCGGGATCCTCAAGGCCATGGGCGCTCCCGCCGGTAGCATTGGCGCCGTTTTCCTCGTTGTCGGGATGACCATCGGTCTGATCGGCACCGTCGCGGGAAGCCTGTTCGGGCTGGCGCTGATCCAGATTCAGAACAGCTACAAGATCATCAAGCTGGCAGGCGACGTCTACCAGATCGACCACCTTCCGATGAAGCTCACTACGCTGGATTTCCTCCTGGTGGTGGGAGCCACGCTCCTCATCTCGTTTCTCGCTACGCTCTCGCCGGCGCGGCGGGCAGCGAGGATGGATCCCGTCGAGGCGCTCAGGTATGAGTGACCTCCTTGTCGCCCAGGAGCTGGAGAAGGAATACAGGAGCGGGCCCGAGCCTGTGCGGGTTCTCAGGGGGGCGAATCTCACAGTGGCCGCCGGAGAAGTGGTGGCGCTTGTCGGGGCTTCGGGGGTCGGGAAATCCACGCTCCTTCACGTGCTGGGCGCCCTGGACCGCCCCTCAGGAGGCAGAGTTCTTTTTGACGGTGAAAACATCTTCGCCAGGCCGGAGAGCGGGCTTGCCCGCTTCCGCCGCACAGAGGTGGGATTCGTCTTCCAGTTCTACAATCTGCTGGGCGAGATGACTGCCCTGGAGAACGCAATGGTTCCCGTTCTTCTCCAGCGGCTTCCTGCGGGGGAAGCTCGGGGCCGGGCCGAAGTTGCCCTCCAGGAGGTGGGGCTGGGCGATCGGCTCTCTCACCGCCCCGGGGAACTCTCAGGAGGGGAACAACAGCGAGTGGCCATCGCCAGGGCAATGGTCCACAGGCCCAGGATCATCCTGGCGGACGAGCCGACAGGCAACCTCGATCCGAAGACGAGCGAGGTGATCTTCGACCTCTTTCTCCGGCTCCAGGCTGAGCGGGGGCTGGCGTTCGTCATCGCCACCCACAATGTCGAACTGGCCAGGAAGGCAGACCGTGGCTACCGGCTGGTGGACGGGAGGACGGTTAACTGGCCGTGATCGAAGCGCCCTGGCAGGGTCGCGCAAAGAGTTGTGAAATCTCCTAAAAATCGCGCTGTCCAAGACGGACTTCCTGCCGGCTCGGAGAAGAAAAGGCTAGGCCGGGGCTGATTCCCTGGAGTATAATGAGGCGCAATGGTCATTGAGGAAAGGCGGTCTCTCACCATAACCTGAGGAGAGGGGAAGCCAGTGTTCGAGAGATTTACAGAGAGGGCTCGGAGGGTAATCATTCTGGCGCGCGAGGAGGCGGGACGGTTCCGCCACGATTTCGTCGGGACCGAGCACATCCTCCTCGGATTGATCAGAGACGGCGAGGGGATCGCCACAGCGGTCCTCCAGCGGCTCGGCTTGAGGCTTGAAACCGTCAAGGCCGAGGCCGAGCGGGCCCTGGCCGGGTTTCCCAAGACCTTGACCTTTGGAGAGGTTCCTTTTACCCCCCAGGCGAAGCGCGTCCTCGAGCTTTCAATAGAAGAAGCCCGGCAGCTCGGCCACAACTATATCGGCACCGAGCATCTGCTCCTGGGGGTGATGAAAGAGGGGCAGTCAATAGCAGCCAAAATCCTCGAGTCCCTCGGCGCCCGCCTGGACGAGGTGAGGCAGGAAACACTCGCCCTCCTGGGCGACCAGTACTACCCGCGCCCGAAGAAGCGCTCCCAGACACCGGTGCTGGACGAGTTCGCGCGCGACCTCACCCAGTTGGCCCGGGAGGGGAAGCTGGATCCGGTCATCGGCCGTGAAACTGAGATCGAGCGGGTCGTGCAGATCCTCTCGCGCCGCACCAAGAACAACCCCGTCCTGATCGGGGAGCCGGGGGTCGGCAAGACCGCCATAGTAGAGGGGCTGGCCCAGAAGATCGTGAGCCACGACGTTCCGGACGTTTTGGCCTCCAAGCGCCTCCTCCAACTGGACCTCGGGGCGCTCGTGGCAGGCACCAAGTACCGCGGGCAGTTCGAGGAGCGCCTCAAGGCGGTGATGAAGGAGATCCGCCAGTCAGAGAACGTGATCCTCTTCCTCGACGAGCTTCACACCCTGATCGGCGCCGGCGCGGCCGAGGGGGCAATCGACGCCTCCAACATGCTCAAGCCGGCGCTGTCACGGGGCGAGATCCAGACCATCGGCGCGACCACGCTCGACGAGTACCGAAAGTACATAGAGAAGGACGGCGCCCTTGAGCGGCGATTCCAGCCCATCATCGTCCGTCCGCCCTCAGTGCCCGAGGCCATCGAGATCATCAAGGGGCTGCGGCACCGGTACGAGGCCCACCATCGGGTCAAGATAACCGACGAGGCGATCGGCGCAGCGGTGAAGCTTTCGGACCGGTACATCACCGAAAGGCAGTTGCCCGACAAGGCGATCGACGTCATTGACGAGGCGTCGTCCAGAACCCGGCTCATGGCCCTCACGCCGCCACCGGAGATCAAGGAGATCGAGAAAGAGGTCGAGCGGGTCGTCCGCGAGAAGGACATGTACCTGGAGGCCCAGGAGTTCGAGAAGGCCGCCTCGCTCCGCGAAAAGGAGAAGGCGCTCAGGGGGCGCGACGAGGAGCTGAAGCGGGAGTGGGAGAAGCGCAAGGGGAAGTCGCAATCCTGCGTGAGCGAGGAGGACATCGAGTTCATCGTGTCCCGCTGGACCGGGATTCCGCTGTCGAAGATCGAGGAGAAGGAAGCGGAAAAGCTCGCCCGGATGGAGGAGGCGCTCCACGGCCGTATAGTCGGACAGGACGACGCCGTCGTGTCCGTCGCGCGCGCCATACGCCGGTCCAGGGCTGGGCTCAAGGACGCCAAGCGCCCCATCGGGTCCTTCGTGTTCCTCGGCCCGACCGGCGTCGGAAAGACAGAGCTGGCCCGGGCGCTGGCGGAGTTTCTGTTCGGAGACGAGAACGCTCTGATCCGGATCGACATGTCCGAGTACATGGAGAAGTTCTCCGTCTCGCGCCTGCTCGGGGCCCCGCCCGGGTACGTGGGATACGAGGAGGGAGGCATCCTGACCGAGAAGGTGCGGCGGCGCCCCTACTCGGTCGTTCTGTTCGACGAGATCGAGAAGGCCCATCCTGACATCTTCAACATGCTGCTCCAGGTGCTTGACGACGGCCGCTTGACGGACTCGCTGGGGCACGTGGTCGACTTCAAGAACGTGATCGTAATCATGACGTCAAACCTCGGCACGCAGTTGATAGGCAAGCGAACCGCTCCCGGGTTCCTCCAGGAGTCGCAGCAGGAGTCGTTTGATCGAATGAAAGAGCGGGTGATGGAGGAGCTAAAGAAGGCCTTCCGGCCGGAATTCCTCAACCGGATCGACGATATCATTGTGTTTCATACTCTCTCGAGAGAGCACATCACCGGGATCATCCACCTCATGTTCAACCGGATCAACGCGCAGCTTTCCGAGAAGGGGATCCAGCTCATTCCGACCTCCGCCGCTGAGGAGCGGCTGCTCCAGATGGGGTATGATCCGACTTACGGCGCGCGACAGCTCCGCAGGACCATCCAGAAAAGCGTCGAGGACCCGCTGGCGGAGGCGATCGTGCGAGGGCAGTTTGGTGAAGGCGCCCGCATCGAAGTGGACGTGGAAGGGGAGTTGTTCGTGTTCCGGGAGCGCGAGCCCGTGGAGCCCCCGCTCGAGCTCGCGGAACACTGAGACAGGCTCAATTCGCTAGAATGCTTGCTCGACCGATGAGCATGCGGGGGAGATTCGTTCTCTCCATTTTTTTTGCCTCAGCGTTCTTCCTTTCTGCGGCGTCGTTGGCTGAGCCGCAGCAAATCATTATCAAGGACGTCTCCGTGCACGGAAACCGGCGCGTCCAGGAGGCGGTTATTCTCGGCCGCGTCCAGGCAAAGCTGGGCTCGCCCTTCATTCCCGTCCAACTGGCCGACGACATCAAAGCGATCTTCGCGCTGGGGTTCTTTGACGACGTCCAGCTCAAGGTCGAGGAGTTTGAGGGAGGCGTCAAGGTGATCTTCGTGGTGGTGGAGCGGCCGTTTGTCCGGGACGTGGAGTTCGCGGGCAACAAGAAGCTGGAGACCAAGGATCTTCAGGAGAAGATTGACCTCAAGCTCGGTGTCGTGTACAACCCCGTGGAGGTTCAGAAAGCCGTTGAAAAGCTGAAGCAATATTATGAGGAGGAAGGGTACTTTGAGGCTCAGGTCGCTTCCGACATCGAGAAGGTTCCGGACGGCGACGTGAAGGTTGTGTTCCGCATCTCCGAGGGACGGAAAATTAAAATAGAGCAGATTGTCATAGAGGGCGCCTCAGGGCTCTCGGCGAAACAGATCAAGTCCATCATGGTGACGCAGGAGTGGCAGTTCTACATCCTTCGCGGCACCGTCCAGAGGCAGCGGCTGGAGGAGGATCTCGAGCGGATCGTGGCGTTCTACAACGACCACGGGTATGTCCAGGCGCGGGTGGAATCCCACGACGTGTCCGTCGACGCGGCGAAGGCGAGGGTAACGATCCGAATCGCCGTGGTGGAGGGGCCGCAGTTCAGGGTTGGGAGCATAGACCTTGCCGGAACCAGCGTCCTCCCGGCGGAGGAGGTCAGGCGGCAGATCAAGCTTGCCCCCGGCGACGTCTTTTCCCGGTCCAAAGTTCGGGAGTCGCTCAGGGGCATCCAGAACCTCTACAGCACGATCGGCCGTGCCTCAGCCGACGTGAACCCGGTCATCTCCCAGGACACAGCGCAGAGAAAGATCAGCCTTACGTTCGAAATCTCAGAGGGGCCCGAGGTTTTCGTCGAGAGGATCAACATCACGGGCAACACGCGAAGCCAGGAGAAGATTCTCCGCCGGGAGCTCCCAATGGCCGAGGGGGATCTCTTCACGAGCCAGAAGCTGGAGCGGTCGCGGCAGAAGCTGGTCAACCTCGGCTACTTTGAGAGCGTCAACGCCGCCACCTCGCCGGGATCTGCCCCCAACAAGATAGTGGTCAACATCGAGGTCACCGAAAAGCCCACGGGACTCTTCAGCATCGGCGGCGGGTTCAACTCGGCGGAAGGATTCATGGGGACCCTGGACCTCTCCCAGAGGAACTTTCTCGGCCGCGGATGGGAGCTCTCCCTTCGGCTCAGGGGCGGCGCCAGCAGCCAGCAGGGCGTCATAGGGTTTACCGAGCCGTGGCTCTTCGACCGCCCGCTTTCAGCCGGCTTCGACGTTTTCAGCACCCGGCGGGTGTTCACCGACTATACCGTTGACAGTATCGGAGGGGACATCCGGCTAAGCCATCCATTTCTGGAAGCCTCACGCTGGCACCTGACATATCGGCTCTCGCGCGACAACATCTCCGATGTGAGCTCCAACGCGTCCTCTGCGCTAATAGAAGCCGAAGGGGTTACGATCACCTCCATGGTCGAGGGCGCGCTGAGCCGGGACACGCGCGACAACGTCTTTGAGCCTACCCGGGGGAGCCGGTCGGGCCTCGTTCTCGACGTGGCCGGTCTGGGAGGCGACAACCGTTTCCTGAAGATAGTGGGCGACACCAGCTATTTTCACCCCTTGTTTTGGGGGACTGTCCTCGGCGCCCGACTGGAGGCGGGCTACGGATTCGGCTTTGGTGACGATGATCTTCCTCTCTTCGAACGCTTCTTTCTCGGAGGGTCGAGCTCCATTCGAAGCCGCAAGACCCGAAACATCGGGCCGCGCGACGCCAGCGGAACGGTCATCGGCGGCACCTCGGAACTGCTTTTCAATCTGGAGTACTTGATTCCAGTCTACAGCAGGATCCGGGCCGCCCTGTTCTTCGACGCCGGAAATGCCTACGGGTTCGGCACCAGCTTCGATCCGACCAACACCCGCGAGGCCGCCGGAATCGGCGTCAGATGGCATTCTCCGTTCGGGCCGATCCGGGTGGATTACGGGTTCAACCTGGACAAGAAGAAAGGCGAGAGCGGCAGCCAGTTCCACTTCTCGGCAGGGACTCCGTTTTAAGAAAGGGAGAGCGAAGTGCCACACTGTAATCGGCTGATCTCAGCGGGAATCCTGGTTGTTGCAATGTCTCTCCATCCCGCCGCTGTTTCCGCTCAGGCGACTCCTGGCCGTATCGCGTACGTGGACGTCCAGCGGATCCTCGCGCGGTCATCGGCCGGTGTTGCTGCCCGCGAGCAGCTCGAGAAGGAAAAGGCGGCGCTGCAAAAAGACATTAATGCAAAACGTACGGAAGCCGAGAAGCTCCGCGAGGAGCTTGAAAAAAAAGGCGCCCTCCTGAGCGCCGAGGCCAGGCGGGAGAAGCAGGACGGGCTTGAGCGGCGAGTCCGCGATCTCCGACGCCTGGCTGACGACTACCAGAAGGAGCTGGAAAAGAAGGAAGCCGACATCCTTCAGAAGGTCCTTCAGGACATCTCCGGGATCATCGACCGGATCGGAAAGCAAAAAGGGTATCATGTGATTCTGGACCGGCGGGCGGGCATCATATACGGCTCTCCCGAGGCCGACCTGACAGACGAGATCATCAAGGCGTATGACCTGGAAGCGACGAAAGGAAAAAAGAAGTAAGGCAGATGGTGGAGGGGACCGGATTCACCCTGGGCCAGCTGGCCGAGGCGCTCGGCGCGACGCTTGACGGGGATCCCGGCCGCGTCGTGACGGGTGTCGCACCGCTGGAGCGCGCTGGACCCAGCCACATCTCGTTTCTAACTGACCCCCGCTATCACGCCGCTGCGCGGGCGTCTAAGGCGGGGGCGTTTCTGGCGCCGGTTGATGTAGCCGACCTTCCGGCGCCGGCGCTCCGCAGCCCGGCGCCGCGGCTGGCGCTTATCGACCTGCTGACGCTTTTTTTCCCGGCGGTCGAGGTTGCTCCGGGTGTGGACAGGGCGGCAATAGTCTTGCCGGGCGCGCGGGTCCATCAGAGCGCTTCTGTTGGAGCGCTCACAGTGGTGGAGGCCGGGGCAGTGATCGGTCCGGGCGTCCGGCTCTATCCTCTCGTTTACATCGGCGCTGGGGCCGAGGTGGGAGAGGCGTCGGTCCTGTACCCCCAAGTCGTCGTGAGAGAAGGCGTGCGGCTTGGCCGGCGAGTCATCGTCCACAGCGGGGCCGTGATCGGCTCTGACGGCTTCGGCTATGAGTTCGACGGGAGCGCCCACAGGAAGATCCCTCAGGTGGGGGGGGTCGTCATCGAGGACGACGTTGAGATCGGGGCGAACACAACGATCGACCGCGCCACCATCGGCGAGACGGTGGTCCGGCGCGGGACGAAGATCGACAACCTCGTTCAGGTCGGGCACAACGTGGAGATCGGAGAGCACGCGATCATGGCCGCCCAGGTGGGGATCTCGGGCTCTTGCAGGGTCGGGAACCGAGCCGTCCTCGCCGGCCAGGTCGGGGTGGCGGATCACGTCGCCATTGGCGACGGAATTATCCTCGCCGCTCGATCGGGAGTCACTCATGATCTCAAGCCGGGCGAAGCGTACCTCGGGTTCCCCGCAAGGCCCGCGGTCGAGGCTCGGCGCATCTATGCGTCCCTCCCCAGGTTGCCTGAGCTGCTGAGGAAGTTCCGCGCTCTGGAAAAGCGGGTCAGCGAGCTTGAGGGAAAGCTGGGCCCGGAAGGTCGCGCGGGGAGCGACGATGCCAGTTGACGGCGCGATCTCGATCCACCCGGCGGCCATCGTCCATCCGGCCGCCGGTATCGGAAAGAACGTTCAGATCGGAGCGTATTCAGTCGTCGGGCCCGAGGTGATTCTCGGCGACGGGAGCGTGGTCGGCCACCACGTGGTGCTCGAAGGCCGGATCCAGGCCGGGTTGCGCGTTAAGATTGGCCACGGCTCGGTGATCGGATCTCCACCACAGGACTTGAAATTCAAGGAGGAAACCCCTTCGGGGGTCCTGATCGACGACGACACAGTCATCAGAGAGCATGTTACGATACACAGAGCCACCCGGGAGGACGGCTGGACCCGGATCGGGAGCGAGAGCCTCATCATGGCGTCGAGCCACATCGCTCACGACTGCACGATTGGCGATCACGCGATCATCATTAATTACGCCGGGATCACCGGGCACGTGTCGGTGGGAAATTACGCCACTGTGGGGGGGCTCACGGGAATCGCCCCCTTCACCCGCGTCGGCGCCTACGCCTACATCGGGGGGTGCTCAAGGGTCACACAGGATGTCCCACCATACGTTATCGTGGCCGGAGTTCCGGCGTTAGCCCAGGGCGTCAACGTGGTCGGCCTCAGGCGCGCCGGCATCGGGCCTGAGGTCCGCAGGGTGATCCGCCAGGCGTTTCGCATCCTCTACCGCTCCGGCCTCTCTCCCAGGAGCGCGGCGGACCGCATCCGGGCCGAGATCTCGCCCTCTCCGTTCACGGACCACTTGATCGATTTCATTGAGAGTTCCAAGCGCGGTATCTGCGGCGGCGCTCGTGGCCCCGCTGACCGTGAAGCCGAGGGCGCGTCGGTGGCCGGAGAAATGGGAGAGTTCTGATGGCGAACGGGGAGCGTCGCATCAGGGCGGGGGTCATCGGCGCCGGCCACATGGGGCAGTACCACATTCTCGTATACGCAGAGCTGTGGAACGTTGACCTGGTGGGGGTCGTTGACGTCGACGGCGCAAAGGCAGAGCGGCTTGCCTCGCAGTACGATACACGGGCGTTCACCGACTATCACGACCTGATCGGAAACGTTGATGTGGTCAGCGTGGCCGTTCCCACGCCGCTCCATTTTTCAGTCACCCGCGATCTGATAGAGGCCGGCATCCACGTCCTCGTGGAGAAGCCGCTGACCCCCACGCTTGAGGAAGCGAAGGAGCTGTTCAAGCTTGCTCGCGAGCGCCAGGTCATTTTCCACGTCGGTCACGTCGAGCGGTTCAACGGGGCTGTCCAGGAGCTCAGAAAGATCGTCAATCGCCCCATCCTGATCGAGTCGCGACGCCTGGGGCCGTTCATTCCCCGGGTCCAGCACGACACTGTCGTGATGGACTTGATGATCCACGACATCGACATCGTCCTCGGGCTGGCTGACGGGGAGCCGAGACGCATAAGCGCCGTGGGGCACGCCGTGATCTCCGAGGTTCCGGATGTGGCCAGCGTGCAGATCTCGTTCGATTCCGGAACGATTGCGAGTATCACCGCCAGCCGCGCCACCGAGGAAAAAATCCGCACGCTTGCGATCACGCAGCCCGACGCGTATATTTTCCTCAACTACACGGACCAGGACATTCAGATCCACCGGCGCGCCGCCCAGGAATACGTTCTCAACCGGGAGTCGATCCGGTACAGGCAGGCATCATTCGTCGAGCACCTCTTCGTCCACAAGGAAAACCCCCTGAAGCTCGAGATACTGCACCTGCTGAACGCCGCGCGCGCGGTGCGAGCGGGCGGGACGGCGGAGTTCCCGGAGGACGAAGATCTCCGCTCGCTGGCTGTGGCGCTGGAGATCGAGCGGATGATCCGGGAGGGCCGGGCGGAAACAGCCTGGCCGAAGGATCTTCCGTGGCGCGCTCGCTCGGCCTGATGTGCGGCGCCGGCGGCCTGCCGGCGCTCATGGCGGTTGAAGCGCGCAGGCAGGGGTGGCGCGTCGTTGCCTTCACGTTCGGTGACGCGATGGGCATCGCGTCTCACGCCGACCGAGTCGTCCCGAGCCGAATCAACGAGCTGGGCCGGGTCCTCGAAACCCTCCTGCACGAAGGCGTAACGGCGGTCCTCTTTTCCGGAAAGTTCTGGATGCGGGACGTGTTGAACGCCGCGCGGCCCGACGTGACATCGACGCACATCGCGGAGCGGGCCGGATCGCTCGCCGATGCTCGGCTCTCGCAGGCTCTCGTTGACACGCTCGGCGGAGCCAGCATCATCGTCCTCGACCAGCGTCCCTTCTTCGGCCCGTGGGTCGTCGAGCGTGGATGCCTGTCG
>CAZXPE010000010.1:0-9718 GCA_964642915.1 uncultured bacterium
GGCCGTCAGGCCGGTGCGCAGTCATCGCCTGATCGACACCCTCCTTCCTCACGGCGGGGGGGTGCGCGTAAAGGCCGGAAACGTCAAGAAGGTCTTTTGGGCCACGCCTCCTCTCGAACTCCCTCCTGAGCTTCGCCGGCTCAAGGGAGATTGGGGCGGGAGCTTCAGCAGGGCTACCCGCCAGGCGATCGAGCAGGAGGGCGACGGCCTTCTCGCCCGGCTCAAGAGGCTCTCCGTCCCTGAACTCATCGAGCGCGAGAGGGGGCACGGTCCCGAGGCAGGCCTCCAGTCAGTCGAATGCCATCGCTGCCCCTGGAACTCCCAGCCCGGCTGTGAGCGAGCGTGGAAGGAGCGGGAACGGCTTGAGCTGCGCTGGCGCCAGCGCCAGGAAGCGCTTGAGGCCTTACGCAACGCCTACTGGCAGGAGTTCTGCGCTGTGGGGGAAGTGCTTGAGGAGTTCGGAGCAGTGAGATTGGAACAAATCCAACCCAAGGGACAGCTCATCGCCGGTCTCCGCCACGACAACGAGCTTCTGGTCGCCGAGGTGATAGACCGGGGAGCGCTGAACGATACCAGCGCGGCCGAGGCCGCGTCTCTCTGCTCATGTCTCCTCGAGGAGTCGCGCTCGGGAGATCAAACGGCAGCGCGGACCTTCCTGGGGCGTCACCCCAAGCTCAGGAGGAAGCTCCGCCAGATCGAGTCTGCCGCCGAAGCGGTCTTTGCATCTCAGCGCCGGCGCCGTCTGGCGATTCCTCTCTCGGTCCACCCAGGCTTTATGCCCTCTGTCTTTCGCTGGACCTCGGGGGACGACGACTGGGCTGGCATCGTGGAGGAGTCCTTCGGCGGCCACGAGGGAGACCTGATACGGGCTATGAGGAGGCTCATCGACCTCCTCCGCCAGCTAGCCGAGTCGGCTGAGGTCCCCTCCGCCGTGGCAGCGATCCTGGGCCGGGCTGCCCGCGTGATCGACCGCGGCATCGTACTCGAATCCGCCCTGATCTAATTGCGGGCGGCAGCGGTTTCTCATATATACTAGCGCCATGGTGCTCATCAGGGATCTCCTCCGTATTGACAGGACCGCCTTTTCCATTGCCTCTCTCTCAGATGAGTCGGACGAAAGGGCTTACTGGCTCTCGAGGACATGCGAGGAGCGTCTTCAGGCCGTAGAGTTCATGCGCCAGACAATATATGGTTACGACCCGACTTCCGCCCGACTTCAAAGATTTTTTGAGGTTGCTCAACTCGAACGGGGTTGAGTACCTGGTTATCGGCGGCTACGCCGTCGGTTATCACGGCTACCCCCGGGCGACCGCGGACTTCGATATCTGGATCGCCGCCAGCCAGTCGAACGCGGAGAAGGTGGTGAAGACCATCAGGGAGTTCGGCTTCGAGGTCCAGCAGTTGTCGCCAGAGCTATTCCTGCAGAAGGAGAAGGTAATCCGGATGGGGGTGCCGCCCATCCGGATTGAGATCCTGACGACGATCTCCGGCGCCGAGTTCGATAGATGCTATCCCAGGAGGGAAGTTGTTAACCTGGATGGCGTCGAGGCGAACATCATCGGTTTGGAGGACCTCAGGGCCAACAAGAGAGCCGCGGGGCGGCATCAGGACCTGAGCGATCTCGAACACTTGCCCTAGGCCAGGGTGAACGTTTATCTGATTGTAGCGGCGGCGCTGGCGGCTGGCGTGGGTCTCGCCCACTCATGGCTGGGCGAGCGCTACATCCTGATACGCCTGTTCCGGCGTCCGAATCTCCCTCATCTGTTCGGGAGCGACAGCTTCACCAAGCGGACACTGCGGTTCGCCTGGCATCTCACAACTGTGGCGTGGTGGGGTTTTGCCGGGCTGCTCGTTCTGGCGGCGGCGGCCCCCGGGGCTGGAGGCACGTCAGGGGCGCTCAAAGTGATCGCCGCGACATTTCTTGTCAGCTCAGTCCTAGCGCTCGCAGGCTCCCGCGGAAAGCATTTCTCGTGGGTGGTTTTCCTGGCGATTGCGGTGGCCACGTGGATAGGCAGCCGGTAGCGTTTTTACCGCGAAACGCCATGAGCCGGCGATTTCGGGCGTGGATTTTGGCGGGCGTTGCGGGGCTGGCGCTCTCAGGATGCGTCTTGTTCACGATTGAGCAGCGTGCCACCCATGGGCCGACGGCTGAGGAGGTTTGGGCACATCGATTCGCAACGATGCACCAGCGGCCCCCCAGCTTCGAAGAGAAGCTGGCGTTTAAAGATCAGATCGACGGCCGAATGCGTCGCTACCTCGCGCTGAATCCCAGGGCAGAGGGATCTGACAGGCGCGCCGACCTCGCCTTCTGGTTTCAGGTTTCGGTGGGAATGACCAAGGAGGAGATCGGGCTGCTCCTCGGTGAGGCCGACACGATGACCACCGAGGCGGCAAAGATGGAGACTCTCGCCGGGAAGTTCTGGCCCGGCCTGAAGCCCAAGGCTCAGGAAGCCTGGACATATCCCGAGGGGTGGACTCTCTACTTTGCCGGCGACGTTCTGATCGCTCTCACCCAGCATCTGAGAAGGTTGTATTAGCGTGGTACGCTATCGCTCGATGAGAAAACCGGGAGAAGGGGTGTCTCATGGCTGAGATCAATCTGACGGCGGCCTTCTCCACGGTCCCCGCCGAGGAGGCCGAGGAGCTGAACCGGCTGATCGTCGAAACGGCCGAGCAGATCGCGCGGGAAGACGGGACGTTCAAGAGCGCAAGGCTGGTCTTCAGCGAGTCTGACGAGTTGTGCGGCCTCACCGCCGAGCTTGACGGGACCAAGAAGGAAGGCGTCCCGCTCCGGCTCGATCTGGAGGAGCTGGAGGACGCCAGGAGCGAGGCCGGCGCCCGCGCCCAGCTCAAGGAGAAGCTCAGGCTCTACTTCAGGAAGGTGCTCGGGCAATAGGTGAAGAGGCTCATCGTCAACGCCGACGATTTCGGGCTGACGTCAGGGGTGAGCCGCGGGATCCTTGAGGCCCACAGGCGGGGGATCGTCACCAGCACGACGGTCCTGATAAATCTTCTTCCCGGCGACGCTCTCTTCGACTCGCTCAGGGAGAGCTGCCTCGGGATCGGCCTTCACCTGAATCTGACCCTGGGGACGCCTCTCTTCCCCCCCGGCACGGTCCCGTCGCTTCTCGGCGCCGGCGGACGGTTCATCCGCAACCCCGCCGTTGCGGCCTCCCGCCTTCGGGTCGAGGAGGCTGAGCGCGAGCTGGAGGCCCAGGTGGAGGCGTTCATCTCGAGGTTCGGCGAGAAGCCGACTCACCTCGACAGCCATCATCACATCGGCTGTTACCCTCCGGTCCGCGGTGTCATGCTGGATCTCGCGGCTTCTCTCGGCGTTCCTCTCAGGGCAACCGACGCCGAGACCAGGGAGGCGGCGCGACGGCGCGGGTGTTCCACTCCGGACCATTTCTTCGGCGATGCGGGGCCCGATCCTTACTGGACGACCGGGCGGATCCTGGACCACCTGGCCTCCCTGCCTGACGGCGTCTCAGAGTTCATGACTCACCCGGGCTACTTCGATGAAGCGCTGGCGGGGAGCCGTTACAACCGCCACCGCGAGATCGAGATGGAGGGGCTATCCGATCCGGCCGTCCGTGATGCCGTCGCCGCTGGCGGCATCATCCTCTGCCACTTCGGGACGCTGTTGACGTGAGGGTTCAAGCGCTCCTCGGCGTGGATGCCGGGCGAAGGGCCGCGCTTTATATGTGCGAGACCACGCGGCTCAAGGGGAGAGATCCGGCGGGGTCAGCGCTCCCGTGAGGCCCTCTCGGTGATCCGGGGCCTCCAGGAGAGAGAGCGGCGGGCAGACGCAGGAACCAGGAGGCTCCTGATGTTCTTTCCTCCGAGAGGATCTTCAGGGTCGTGGTATTCGTTCCAGTTCCAGGCGGGCCGGTCGGGCTTGGCCGCGGCCTCTGCGCCTTTGAGGGCCCGGTAGATGGGGCGGAGCCAGCGCCGGGTACCCGCGCCGAAGGCGTGGGTGAGGCGGCCCGCTCGACTGTTGAAAATCCTGCGGACCCCGGTGGCGCCCGGTTTCGACCTGTAAAAGTCGGTGAGCTTGGGACCGCAGAGGGTCAGGCTCAGGAAGCGGAACCCCTGCTCTTCAGCGAGCCGTTGGAATGACTCCGGGCCGTAGAAGAACAGGTGGGAGGCGCAGTGGCGGTAGTCCCCCGAGCGCTTCAAACGAAACACAGGCAGGTCTTCTCTTGGGATCTCGATGAAGAGTATCCCGTCCTGGGCCAGCAGATCGTGAAGGCGAGCCAGGGCACCGACAGGATCTGAGAAATGCTCGAAGACGTGGGAGAGAAGGATCAGGTCCCAGGCGCGGGAGGAAAGCGCCGGCGACCTGAAATCCTCATTCCTCACGTCGAGCGAGAAGGTATCGCGGGCGTAGGCCGCAGCAGCGGCGTCCAGCTCAAGCCCGAGGCATGCGGCACCGCGTCGGCGGAACTCGTGGAGGAGGAAGCCGGGGCCGCACCCGATCTCCAGCACTCTCAGCCCCTCCAGCGTCATGGGAAGGGCCCGGCGGATGAACTCGAACTGCCCCCTGGCTATTTCGGCTTTCTCAGTGTACAGGGGTGAGTGCTCGGGGTCCCCGGGGAGGTCGTACTTTTTCTGATAGTAGTCGGCCAGCCGGGCCGGCGAGGGAAAGGGGTAACTCCAGAGGAAATCGCAGATCCCGCAGTGGTAGATCTGGACGCCTCTGAAGTCGAGATGCGTGGCCACCCGCCTGCTGTTCGACAGGGCGCAGACCGGGCAGGGTGGAGCGGTCCGAAGAGCTGTAAGGAGCGCCATCGGGATCCTCCGGAAAGGTGTTTTTTGAAAGGATCGGCAACTTCCGGCCAACACTTGAGGGTTTTTTGGGGGGATTCTTTGGGCAGGGGGTTCTACTGGCCCTTGCGGGGAAGCCGGGGCAAGAGAGGGTCGATGAGTTTGGCCAGATCGGTTTCGCTCAGGACTCCTCGGCGCCGGGCGACGATCTCCCCGGCTCTTGAGATCACCACCGTGTAGGGGGTCCTGTCGAACCCGAAGCGGTTGGCGATCCTGAGGTCCGGGTCGAGCCCGGCTGGGTAGCTTGCCTGGTGGGACTTGAGGAACCTCCCGGCGTTGCCCGGGTCGTCCTGCACCTGCACCCCGACAAACTCCACGCCGCGGTTCCTGTATTTCCTGTAGCTCCTCTCGAACGCGGGAGCCGCCTGAGTTGAGAGCCGGGACCACGAAGCCTGAAAGCGGATGACCAGCGCCTTTTTTCCGATGAGGCTCCGCGAGTCGAACGTTTTGCCGTCCAACAGCCTCAGGGTGAAGGCCGGGGCGGTTTGAGCTGCGAGAGACGTCAGGGGAACGGCGAGGGAGAAGGCGGCGAGGCAGAGGAGAGCGTGTCTCACGCGCCCAGTATATACGATCCGCTGATCCGGGTATAATTGAGGCGCTCATGGCCTCCTCATCGGATATTTCCGACCTCGAACACGACCTTAGGCGCGTTGTCGAGGGCGAAGTCCGCTTCGACGCTTACTCGAAGCTTCTCTATTCCACCGACGCCTCGATCTACCAGGTGGAGCCTGTGGGGGTCGTGATCCCGCGCCACACCGGGGATGTCCAGGCTGCCGTCGAGGTTGCGAACCGCCACGGCGTTCCTCTCTTGCCGCGGGGCGGGGGCACCTCGCTCGCGGGGCAAACAGTGAACCGCGCCATCATCCTCGACTTCTCTCCCCACATGAACCAGGTGCTGGAAGTCAATGCCGAGGAGCTATGGTGCCGCGTCGAGCCGGGGTTGGTTCAGGATGAGCTGAACGTCCAGGTCCAGTCCCTGGGGCTTCTCTTCGGCCCCGACACCTCCACATCGAACCGCGCAACCCTCGGGGGAATGATAGGAAACAACTCTGCCGGCTCTCACTCCATCGCTTACGGTTTGACAATTCATCATGTCCTCGAGCTCGTGTGCGTGCTGGCCGACGGGGGCCTCATCACTCTCAAGGAACTGGGCCAAGAGGCGCTCGCAGCCAAGGCGGCCCAGAGCGGCCTGGAAGGGGGGATCTACCGGGAGCTTCAGCGGGTCGTGGGAGAGCAGCGCGAGGAGATCGTGGCCCGCTACCCGGCCATCCTGCGCAGGGTCTCGGGGTACAACCTGAACGAATTCGTCGGGGGCACGCCGTGGAACGTGGCGCAGCTCGTCGTCGGCTCGGAGGGGACTCTCGCCACAGTGGTCGAGGCGAAGATGCGCCTCGTGCCTAAGCCCAAGCGGACGGCCCTCGACGTGATCCACTACGCCGATCTCCAGGAGGCGCTGGAGTCGTCTCAGGAGATTATCGAGACCGGCCCCTACGCCGTCGAGCTGACAGACAAGATGATCCTGGACCTGGCCGGGGGGAATATCGAGCAGCGTAAGCGGATGGGGTTCGTTCAGGGAGACCCGGCGGCCATCATGATCGTGGAGTACGCCGGAGAGAGCGAGGCCGAGGTCAAGGCGAAGATCGAGGAACTGGAGTCGCGCCGAGCCAGGAAGCGGATCGGCTACGCTTCAACGGTGAGCTACGCTTCAGAGGAGCAGAGGTCGATCTGGAAGCTGAGGAAAGCGGGGCTCGGCCTTCTCCTGGGGACAAAGGGGGACGCCAAGCCCATAGCCTTCGTCGAGGACACGGCTGTGGACCCCGCCAGTCTCGCCGCCTTCGTCCCGCGGTTTCAGGCGATCATAGCGAGGCACGGTGCGCGGGCAGGCTACTACGGCCACTGTTCTGTCGGGTGCCTTCACATCCGCCCTCTGATTAACTTAAAGACCGGGCGCGGGGTCCAGCAGATGCGCGCCATCGCCGAGGAGATCACCGAGCTGGTGATGGAGTTTGGGGGTGCCCTATCGGGAGAGCACGGGGACGGCAGGGCCAGGAGCACCTTCAACGAAAGGATCTTCGGCCCGAAGCTTTACGACGCCTTCCGCCAGATCAAGCGCGCTTGGGATCCGAAAAATCTCATGAACCCAGGAAACATCGTTGACGCCCCTCCCATGACCGAGCACCTCCGCTACGGGTCGTCCTATAAGAGCTGGCAGCCCGAGACGATCCTCGATTTCTCCGAGCAGGGAGGGTTCGCAGCAGCCGTGGAGATGTGCAACGGCATCGGCGTCTGTCGGAAGAAGCTTGAAGGGACTATGTGCCCTTCATACATGGCGACGCTGGACGAGGAGCACTCCACCCGCGGGCGTGCCAACGCTCTGAGAGCGGTGCTCTCGGGGAAGGTGCCGCTATCAGAGTTCACGGGCAGGCGGCTCTACGAAGTGATGGACCTCTGCCTGGAGTGCAAGGCGTGCAAGGCCGAGTGCCCCTCTAATGTGGACATGGCCAAGCTGAAAACGGAGTTCCTCGCCCACTACCACGCCGCTAACGGGCTCGGGCTCAGAGATCGGCTGTTCGGCAGGATTGAAACGCTCTCCCGTTGGGGGTCGCGCCTGGCCCCGCTCTCAAACCGGATCGCCGAATCGAGACTCAACCGGTGGCTCCTGGAGCGGGTTGTTGGCATAGACAGGCGGCGGCCGCTCCCGATGTTCGCGCGCGCGAGCTTCACAGACTGGTTTCTCAGCCGCTCTCAGTCGAGATCCGGCCAGCGGGGCGATGTGATCCTCTTCAACGACACGTTTGTTACCTATAACTCCCCTCACGTCGGTGTGGCGGCCGTCAGGCTCCTGGAGAGGTCCGGCTACCGGGTGAGGCTTGCCGAGAAGAAGTGCTGCGGCCGCCCCCTGATCTCAAAGGGGATGCTGAGAGAGGCCCGCGAGAACGCCGCCTGGAACGTGGAGCGCCTGGCTGGCTACGCCCGGCGTGGAATCGCCATAGTGGGCCTCGATCCCTCCTGTCTTCTCACTCTCCGCGACGAATACGTTGACCTTCTTGGAAGCGAAGACGCCAGACAGGTGGCACAGCAGAGTTTTCTCCTCGAGGAGTTTCTGGAACGCGAGAGGGGGAAGGGGCTCGCTCTTGATTTTTCAGGCAACGGGAAAAAAGCTCTGCTCCACGGCCACTGCCATCAGAAGGCGCTCGTGGGGACGGGGCCAACGCTGGCGGTCCTCGGGTGGGCCGGCTTTGATGTTGGAGAAATCGATTCAGGCTGCTGCGGGATGGCCGGCTCTTTCGGCTTCGAGAGGGAGCACTACGACCTGTCTGTCGCCATCGCGGGGCAGCGGCTTGTTCCCGAGGTGAAAGCTCTTGCGGCTGACGTTGAGGTCGTGGCGCCAGGCTTTCCCTGCCGCCAGCAGATCGAGCATCTGACCGGGCGCCTGCCGAAGCACCCCGCCGAATTGCTCTGGGAATCCCTGGGGCGCTGACCCTTTGGCTTTCTTCCTCGCCCTTCTCGTCGTCCCGCTGGCGGCCTTCATCAAGGGGGTAATCAGTTTCGGCTTTCCCATCGTCGCCACGCCTCTGTTCGCCCTCGTCATGGACGTGAAAACGGCCGTGGTGGTCCTGATCCTCCCCAACATCCCGATGGACGGGATCCTGGCGTTGCGGTCTCCCGGCCTCATGGCCACCCTTCGCCGTCACGCCCTCTTGTATGCCTTCGGCGTCGTCGGCGTCGTCGTGGGAACCAGGTTCCTCGTGCTCCTTCCCCCTCGGACTGTCACCCTGATCCTGGGAGCGTTCGTCCTTGCCTTCGTCGCCCTCCGCCTGAGCCGTTTCTCCTTCACAGTGGCTCCCGCCCTGGAGCGGAAGCTCTCGCCGTGGATCGGCCTCATCTCCGGCGTGGTGGGCGGCATCACCAACGTTCCCGGCCAGCCCTTGATCCCGTACCTCTACGCCCTCGGCATGGACAAGGCGGAGTTCGTGCGCTCGGTGGCGGTCTCTCTCTTCGTTTACAAAGTGATCCAGCTCGCGGCGGTGATTCAGGCGGGGCTCATGACGGGCTTCATCTTTCGTCTCTCGCTGCTTGCTTTGGTCCTGGCTCTGGGAGGGTTCTGGCTGGGTCTCAAGATCCAGGACCGGGTGGACGCTGTTGTCTTCAACCGCCTGGTCCTGGGATTTCTGACTCTGGCTGGCGTGGGGCTGATCGTGAGGAGCCTGTAAGGTGGATGTCTCCCAGTGGGGTGTTGCGTGAAGTAGCGTCCTGGCTACCCGGAGAAGGGCTTGCCGGATACCAGAATCTGTCCGGCATGCTCATCTCTCCACTGTTTCGATATGCCGAGCTGATACTTGATGGTCTTCGTCGGAGATACCCCGAATATCGAGTTGATCTCTGCGCCGGTGGCAAGGACCATCACTGTCACCCGGAACTGTGGCGGCGGCGCTAGCGCTATCAGGTAGCGGATGTCGCAGACTCGTGCCCGCACCTTTTCATTCCACCTCACGTCGAGGACTTTTTCCGATCCCGGATGATGGTGACCGAAGTCGATGGTCACGGACTTGCCGGTATGGTGCTTCACCTCAAGAAGTTGGTGGCGAAGATCCGGGAACAGGCCAGCGCCCGGCGGATAGTGGTATCCGAGGGTCTTTGCCACCTCGAACTCGAACCAGTGCCCTTTGGGGCGAACTTCCAGAATACGGTTCCCTTCGTCCCGAGGAGCGTCGATGCCCATCAACGGCTTCAGCAGCGTTGCAAGTTCCTCGAGCGAGAAGAGGAGCGTCGGGTCGGCTGGAGCGTTTGCCAGGGGCTCGCCGTCAGCCAAGTCGAGGGTGTGGATGCGCTCCTTCTTGACTCGAGCCGATTCCACGAGGGAGGCGCGTCGCGTCACCGCGCCTCCTCG
>CAZXPE010000010.1:9818-25374 GCA_964642915.1 uncultured bacterium
TCTTGACTCGAGCCGATTCCACGAGGGAGGCGCGTCGCGTCACCGCGCCTCCTCGCCGGGTCGCAAACCGAAGGCTTCTTCAACGAGTAAGTTCACCTGAGCATCGTTTTGGAGGGTGGAACAGGGGTTTTGGACAAGTTGCTTGACCAACGATACCAGCTTCTGAGAAGTCGGCAACGCGAGGGGGGGATACGGATACTTTGCGACATACTGAGTGATGTATCTGCGCCTGGCAGAGTACAATTTATTGTTGAATGCGAGGTCATGGAACCGCGACATCAGGCTTGAATTGGCCACGCCAAGCAGAAGATAGATGGTATCCAGGGGAACACCTGGGCGAAGGGTGATCCAGTAGCAATCACCGTCCACCAGCCGCCCATCAAGATCAAGATAAAAGCGAGGTTCGGGGCTAATATCGGGAAAGACGATCTTTGGGGCTATCCAGGCGTCTGGGTCTTGGGGCACCCATATTTCGTACCACTGTCTCCCGGCCTCCACTACGTAGTGCCGTTTCTCAAGACGTTCTCTGTGCGATTCCAGGTAGACTTTGGCCCTCGGGTATCGGCGGAGGTCGATCGCCCTTCGGCATCCGCCAGACACCTCGTGCGGGTAGAGGACGTGCGAGGCTGGTTGTGTTCCGCTCGGGAGGACCCAACGGCGCGCATCCTCGTGCCTCAACAAAGGGCGAAGCAGCTCCGGTTCCGGCCTCATTCTAAGGGGAAGGGTGTCCCAATCAGAGCGGATGAAAACGTCGTCCGCGGTTGTCTTGATGCCCACCCGAACGGCGGCGATATCACCGAAGAGTCCGCAAGACGCTGCGCGCACCCGTTGAAGCCACTTTGCTTCTTGGGCAGTGGTGAGAGACCAGATCTGTGCCGGATTTCGGTCAATAACCAAGTCGCCGCGCGTCAGCTTGAAGACGCCCTGAGGAACACGATAGCAGCCAGTCTCGCCATGCCTCAAGACGTCAAAGAGGCTCTGGCTCGGCGAGGGTTCGGGTGAACCATCGCTGGTAGGGTCGGCCTGTGAATAGATCTTGAGGAAGCGGGCAGCTCGCTGGGTTCGGCGCAGCGAGCTCTCCTTGCGACGGCGACCTATAAAGATCGCAGGCAAAACCGCTGCCTCGAAGATCTTCGTGTCACCCAAGTCGATGATTTCCTCAATCTCATACTGCTGCGCCAAATAACCGCGGATGGCGCGCCCGCCCAAAGTCGAGAGGAACCGATTCGACGTTATGATACCTATGAGCCCGCCGGGTCGTAGTGTTTCTGTCGCAGCCACTAGGAAGGCGTGGTAGAGGTCTACCCGCCCGCTCAAATCAAAATGAGATGCGAGGCGCTGAGACCTCTCCGCCCCCAGAATCTGGGTGCGGACATACGGCGGGTTCGCGATGACGATATCAAAGGCGCGCTCGAAGCCGGAGGGTTGAGAGCAGGTTTCCCAAAGGTCTCGTTGACCCCGATTTCTGGTTGCGAGAGCTAAGAAGTCTGCAACTATCAGATTGCAGTGAACTTGTTCAAAGTCGCTCAGCCGGTGTTGTGCATCCGAGAGGGCTCGCCTGTCGGCTTCGACTCCGACAACTTCACAGTCGCGGTGCATTCCGGCATCTTGCAAGGATCTCAGCAGGGCCTCCAGAAGCGCTCCATCCCCGCATGCCGGGTCCAGGATCCGGCGAGGATCCTTGGAGGAATGCCTTGCCTCTTGTGCGAGTCGATCCGCAACGAATTCCGCGAGGAGTGGCGGCGTGTAGTGCATACCCATGACCTTCCGGCGGCCCGGACTCGTTTCTGACCTGCTGAACCTCTTCATTTCGACACGATTATATCCGATAAATGTGAGAATGATTTCACAGATCGTGAGTCGGTAAAGGATGAAAGCGCCGGAGAAGAGGGGGCTCGGGGCGGCTACGCAGACGGAGAGGAGACTACGTCGCGGGGAGTGCCGCGGAGGAAGAGCTCGATGTTCTCCACTGCGCGGAGGAGGCCGTCCCTGATGACCTCGGGGGTCTGCCCCGAGTTGTGAGGCGTGATGACCACGTTGGGAAGGGAGAGGATCGGATCATCGGGGGGAAGGGGCTCCCTGTGGAAGACGTCAAGGCCGGCGCCAAGGATCTTTCCCTGGCTCAGGGCTTCGAGCATCGCTTCTCTGTCAACGAGGGCGCCGCGGGCGGTGTTAATCAGGATCGCAGCGGGCTTCATCAGTGAGAATTCGCGCCTGCCGAGAAAGCCGGCGGTCTCCGGGGTGAGCCTCAGGTGAAGGCTCACGACGTCGGCTGACCGAAGGAGATCGTCCTTCTCCACGGGGGTCGCTCCGGCAGCGCGGGCCCTTTCCGCGTCTCCTTGCGCGCTCCAGGCGATGACCTCCATCCCGATCCCCCTGCCAAGGGCGGCCACGCGGCTTCCTATGGCGCCCAGGCCGAACACTCCGAGCGTTTTCCCAGAGAGCTGGGTCAGAACCGCCCTGGGCCACTGGCCGGTCCGCATCTCTCGATCGAGGATTATAAGCTTTCGGGCCACGGCGAGCATGAGAGCGAGGGCGTGCTCTGCCACCGCCGGGGCGTTGACGCCGGGAGTGTTGCAGACCGTGATGCCGAGCCGGGCGGCGGCGGCGAGGTCAATGTTGTCCACGCCTGTCCCCCAGACTGAGATCAGCTTGAGGGACCGGCAGGAGCTGAGGACTCTTTCTGTGAATTTGGCGTGGGCCCGAAGGTTAATCGCGGTGTGGGCGCCGCCAATCCGATGGATTAACTCATCTTCCCGGTGCGCCCCGGCCTCTCTGAAAACCGCTACCGGCCCGATCGCCTTGGCTCGATCGTGGGCGGGGCTGCCTGCGAAGATGCTGGGAAAATCGTCCGGAACGACGATGGAGGCGCCCATCAGGCGCTGACCGGCTGTCGCTCCTTCCTGTGGATCAGGTAGAGGTTGCGGCTATAAACGAAGAGCCCGGCGGCCTGTCCCACCATGAAGACGGGATCCACGCGGTGGATGGCATACGCCAGGAGAGTCAATCCGCCGCCGACTGAAAAGTACCAGAAATAGATGGGGATCACACTCTCTTTCCGCCTCTCAGAGGCGATCCACTGGACCAGAAAGCGCATGGAGAAAAGCGCCTGCCCCGCAAATCCTATAGCCAGCCAAATCTGTTCTACGCTCATGATCTCCGTTCCTCGCAAAATATGGTTGCCCTGAACGATCCCCTTTGCCGCCTCAGACGATAACTGATAACTCGCGTTCCCTGCAAGGCTGATTATAATTCTTGACATTACCGATAGACAATAGTATTATTCGGCCATCTGGAATGCGAGGGTGAGCGAATATGGGAACGGCGTCTTGGAAAGAAGAGCAAATCCGGCGCTATAGCCGGCATATCATCCTTCCCGAAGTGGGGGGGAAGGGGCAGCGTAAGCTCCTGGAAAGCTCAGTGCTGATGATCGGGGCGGGGGGGCTTGGCTCGCCTGCCGCGTTATATTTGGGGGCCGCGGGGGTCGGCCGAATCGGGATCGTGGACTTTGACTCGGTTGACCTCTCAAACCTCCAGCGCCAGATCCTCCACGGAACCGACGACCTATCCCGCCCGAAGGTGGAGTCAGCAAAGGATCGTCTCGCGGCTCTGAACCCGGATGTTCGAGTGGAGCCCCATCAAGTGGCGCTCTCCTCACAAAACGCTCTCGATCTGATAGCCGGGTACGATCTTGTCGTGAACGGGTGCGACAACTTTCCCACGCGCTATCTCCTGAACGATGCCTGCGTCTTCCTGAAGAAGCCGTGGGTGGACGGAAGCATCCTCCGCTTCGAGGGGCAGGTAACAAGCTTCGTTCCGGGCTCTGGGTGCTACCGCTGTCTCTTCCCCGAGCCGCCGCCTCCAGGGCTCGTGCCCTCCTGCCAGGAAGCAGGAGTGTTGGGGGTCCTCTGCGGAGTGATCGGATCGCTCCAGGCGCTGGAAGCTATCAAGCTGCTCCTGGGGATTGGACGCTCGCTCGCTGGCCGCCTCCTCTTTTTCGACGCCCTGGGAGGGGAATTTCGCCGACTCAAGGTGAGGCGAAATCCTGACTGTCCCGTTTGCGGAGACGCACCCACGATCACTCAGTTGATTGATTATCACGAGTTCTGCGGCGTCCCGCACGCCTCGGTGGAGAGGCCGTGATGAAGTTGGGAATCCTCCTGACGACAGGGATTGAAAGTAAGGACGCCGGGACGGCCGCAGAGATTGCCGAGGCCGCGCTTGCCCAGGGGCACGAGGTCGCGTGGTTCGTGATGGGGGACGGTCTTTACCACTTGGTGAGCGATCCTTCCAACCGGTTGCGTGGAAAGTTCAAGAGCCTCCTGGAGGCCGGGACAGAAATCGCCTGTTGCGCCTTGAACTGCGAACAGCGAGGAATCGGCAAGGAGCGCCTTCTGCCGGGTGTCCGCTGGGGGAGCCAGTACGATCACGCCATCCTGGTGAACCGGAGCGACAGGTACCTTGTTTTCGGCTAACAAGAAGTCTGTCGTTGTAGTGGTTCGCCGGCCCCCTCTGGGGACGATCAAGGCCGCCGAGTCACTGCGGGTGGCCTTGGGACAAACATTGTCGGCGAATCAGGTCACCGCTGCGTTCATTGATGACGGCGCCTGGTGCGCGGCGCCGCTCAGTCCCGGTCCCGAGGGAGGAGCCGAGTTTGAGAAGCCGATCGGCTTGCTTCACGAGCTGGGCCATCGTCTCGTTGCCGATTCGGATTCCCTGGAGGCCCGCGGGATCACCTCCGTGGCGCCGGGCGTCGAGGTGAAGCCGCGACGGGGTGTCGTCGCCCTCCTGACCGAGGCAGACACCGTCATTGTCTACTGATGAGGATCCTCCACGTACTCCGCGACCCGAACGACAGGCTTGCCGTAGAGGTGGCCAGGCAGCAGGGCGAGACGAACCAGATCGCCCTGCTCCTGATCCAGGACGGCGTTCTGGCCCGTCCGGATCTTCCGTCGGCCAAGGTCTATGCCCTGGCCCACGACCTTGAGGCGAGCGGGGTCACGGGGGCGGGAGAGCCGTTGGACTACGGTGACGTGGTGCGGTTGATCGTCGAGCACGACAAGGTGATCGTGTGGTGATGGAAGTCAACGGCGAGCTGAATCTACGCGGGGAGGTGTGCCCCTACACGTTCGTGAAGACCAAGCTGGCCCTGGAAGAGATGGAGCCGGGCCAGTTGCTCCGCGTCATCGTGGACAACGCGGAATCAGCCGAGAATGTCCCGCGGAGCCTGAGGAACGAGGGACATGCGGTTCTCGATTTGGCCCAGACCGGCGCGACGGAGTGGGCGATCGTCGTCCGGAAGGCGTGATCTCAGTCGGGCCTGATGTCAGTGAGGGCTCTCAGAGGAACGCCGAGGGCGACGGCCACGCGGTAGAGGCTGTCTATGGAGATGCTCTTCTCGCCTCTTTCGACCTCGCCGATGAACTTCCCGCTAAGGTCCGAGCGGTCGCCGAGCCTCTCCTGGCTGAGCCCCTTTCGTGTTCTGACGCTCTTGAGCCGCTGCCCGAGAAGTTTTCTGATCTGCCTTACGGGCTTCGCGTTCCTTCTGATGCGCGGTTCAGGGTTCTTGGCCATCGCAGACCATTATAACCGCTTTGCCGCTCCGCTGCCGTTTTTCTAGCCTCTGTTCCTTAAAGAAAACGCACGGGTGTATCATCTCCGTGTCAAGATGACGTGCAAATCTTGCCATTCGGTGACAGCCCGGAAAACGTCCAAACAGGCCCCTATCAGATAAACCCTTGATTAAAAAAGCAGCCAGCTAGAGCTGCCCTCATTTCTCAGCCTGGCATCTCTTTTGCTTGACCTTAATTTAGAAGGTGGAAGCTATGAGTCCTGCCTACGCGCTTGCACTGGTCTTTTTGAGCCTCGTGCTCTTCCTGCTTATCTCCTCCTCCTCGGCCCAACCCCGGGCCGGCGCCGGCGTGTCCGCTCCCTGTCTCCTTCATCAGTGGGAATGGCTTGAGCGGGCCTTCCGCTGCCGCAGGTGCGGGTTGGTGTGCGACTCCGAGAGCGTGGCGTCCCGAAGATAGTTCTGACCCGGGTCTTGAGCTATTTCCCCTTTGAGTCCTGAAGCGCCCGCTCTATCGCAGCCTTAAAGTGCTCGTAGGGGCGGGCGCCCACCACCACCTGGCCGTTGATGATGAACGTCGGCGTTGCGCTGACGCCGAGCTTCCTTCCCTCCTTCAAGTCCGCGTTGACCTTGGCCCGGAAGCTGCCGCTGTCCAGGCACTGGGTGAACTGGTCGGTGGGGATGCGAAGGTCTGCCGCATAGCGGATCAAATCGTTCCGCGCGAACTCAGGCTGTGACGCGAAGAGCCGGTCGTGGTACTCCCAGTACTTGCCGAACGTCCCGGCGCACCTCGCGGCTTCGTGAGCCAGCCTGGCCTTGTCGTGAGAGGGAAGAGGGAAGTCCTTGAACACCTGCCGCACCTTGCCTCGATACTCCGCCATCACCTGGTCCAGCGCCTGCTGGACTCTTTTGCAGAACGGTCACTGGTAGTCGGAGAACTCGACGATTGTGACCGGAGCGTTTGCCGCTCCTCTAACCATTGCCGGGTCGATGGTGATGGGCGGTCCTTGAGGCTCAGCGGCTCCCGGCGCCAGGAGTGCGATTGCCAGCACGAGGACGAACAATCTGCTGGATTGGTTCACTTGCGGCCTCCGTTGATGAGCGCCTTGTCCTCTCCCCGGTTCGCAGCTCGGCGCGAAGGAGCGGGAGAGCGGGGCGCTCCAGAATGTAGTGGACTTGGCTGGTGCGAAAGCATACCCTACCGGTGAAGCGGGCGCAACGGGTCCTTTCACCTTCGGAAGAGGAGGTACCTATGGATCTTCTGTTCGGCACGTATCCATCCTGGTCGCTCCTCATCACGCGGCTTGCGCTGGGCGTGATCTTTTTCGCCCACGGGGCCCAGAAGCTCTTTGGCTGGTTCGGGGGATACGGCATCAAGGGGACTGTAGGCTACTTCAAGCAGGCTCTCGGGATTCCGGCGGGGCTGACAGTGCTGGCCGCCCTCACGGAATGCTTTGGCGGGCTGGCTGTGCTGGCTGGATTCCTGGTTCGCCCCGCGGCCGTGGGTCTGGCAGTGGTGATGCTCACGGCTATCGCGAAGGTCCACTGGCAGAACGGCTTCTTCCTGAACTGGTCGCTCGAGCCGGGGAGGGGGCACGGCTACGAGATGAACCTCGCCCTCCTGGCCATGTGCGCTGCGGTCTTCGTGGGGGGCGCTGGCGCTCTCTCTATAGACCGGTTGATCGCCCCTTGGGGGGTCCTTCCCGAGTAGCTTGCCCCGGGAGTCCTTCCTACGCCGCGCGCCCTTCTTCGGCGAGGGCGGTGACGATGTAGGTGCCGCTCTTCTGGTCGCGCTCCAGGGTGAGGATCTTCTGCTTGGCCGCGTCCTCCAGGAGCTTGGAGAAAGTTGAGTAGCCGTAGTAAGACTCGTTGAAGGCGGGGTTCTTCCTGATCATCGTCTGCTTCACCATCGAGCCCCAGAGGACCTCCTTGTTCTCGCGCTGCAGGGCCTGGAGCGCTTCGACGAGCTGGGAGAAGGCTTCGGCCTTCTTTTCCGGAAGCCCGCGGAGCAGATGGGTCTTCTTGGCCTCGCGGATCAGGTCTTCGTAGAAGATGAACTCGTCGCAGTTGGAGACGAGAAGCTCCGACGACGAGTTCTTCACGCCGAGGCCGATGACGTAGCGGTCGTTCTCCCTGAGCTTGGACACCAGCGGGGAAAAGTCAGAGTCTCCGGAGACCAGGGCGAAGGTGTCGATGTGCTCCTTGGCGTAGCAGAGATCCATCGCATCCACCACCATCCTGATGTCGGCCGAGTTCTTCCCGCTATATCGGGTCTGCGGGACGTCGATCAGCTCGATGGCCGCCTCGTGGAAGGGGCGCTTGTAGTCCACGTACCGGTTCCAGTCGGCGTAGGCCCGCCTGACCATGATTTTGCCCTTCTCGACCAGGCGCTCAAGGATCAGCTTGATCTCAAAGACTTTGTACTGGGCGTCTTTCACTCCGCGGGCGATGTTCTCGAAATCGATGAACAGGGCCAGCTTTCGATCTTCGTTCATGCCTTCACCTTTCTTTGGCTCTCGTGCTCGCCGGGATGCGTGATTTGGCGTTATTATACTACCCGGTAGTATCATCTCGCCCTTTTTCTTTCCTCGCGTTCGCCAGCATCTCCAAACCTTTTGACAACATGACTCCACGTGGGCACACTGAATAGAAAAGAGGGTGGCCGTGATGCTGATTCGCCGGGCTTCGGGCATCAAATCGTTTGAGATCACAGATCCACGGGTGTACGCGGACAGGCGGTCATTCATGATCGGCGCGGCGGCTCTTACGCTGGCGCCGTCACGAGCAGCCGCAGCGGGGCCACCGGCGGGCCAGCCGCTCGCGGCTCCCCGAAACAAGGCGTTTGTGGTGGACGATCCGCCGACCAAATTCGAGAGCGTGACGACCTACAACAACTTTTACGAGTTCGGGCCGGGCAAGGACGAGCCAGCGCGGCTGGCCCGCACTTTCAGGTCGCGTCCCTGGACGGTCGAGGTTTCCGGGCACGTGATGCGTCCCAAGACCTACGACATCGACGAGCTGATACGGCTCTCCTCGCTGGAGGAGCGGGTCTACCGGCTGCGATGCGTTGAAGGGTGGTCAATGGTGATTCCGTGGATCGGCTACCCGTTGGCCGTTCTCATCAAGCGCGTGGAGCCGACGAGCCAGGCCAAGTTTGTCGAGTTCTCGACCCTCCTCGATCCAGAGCAGTTTCCCGCCCAGCGGAAAGGTCTTTTCAGCCTCTCCTCGCTCGACTGGCCCTACGTGGAAGGCCTCCGGCTTGACGAGGCCCTGCACCCCTTAACCCTGCTGACCTTCGGCCTCTACGGCCAGGTCCTGCCGAGCCAAAACGGGGCCCCGGTGCGAGTTGTCGTGCCGTGGAAGTATGGCTTTAAGAGCGCCAAGTCGATCGTGCGGATCCGTTTCGTGAGCGAGCAGCCCAAGACCACCTGGGAGAAGGCCGCGCCTCAGGAGTACGGCTTCTACTCCAACGTCAACCCGGACGTCGATCATCAGCGCTGGAGCCAGGCGACCGAGCGCCGGATCGGGGAGTTTCGGCGGCGCAAGACGCTCCCGTTCAACGGCTATGCCGACCAGGTCGCCTCCCTTTACGCGGGGATGGACCTGCGGAAGCAATATTAACCTCGTGACCCGCAGAGGCCGGATTGCGCTCAAAGCGGCGGTGTGGGCGGCCTGCCTGCTCCCGCTCGCGCTCCTCCTCTATCAATTCCAGACCGACACCCTCGGCGTCAATCCGATCGACTCCCTAACCCGCGCCCTCGGAGATTGGACGCTCCGGCTTCTTCTGGCGAGCCTGGCCATGACTCCACTGCGGCTCCTTTTCGGCATCTCCTGGCCGGTGAACCTGCGCCGGCTCCTGGGGCTCTTCGCGTTCTTCTACGCTTGCCTCCATTTCACTGTCTGGATAACGGTGGACCACTTCTTCGACTGGTCGCAGATGGCCGCCGATGTCGTCAAGCGGCCGTACATCACGGTCGGCGTGCTTGCGCTGATCCTCCTCGTGCTGCTTGCCATCACCTCCACCACCGGCATGGTGAAGCGCCTCGGCGGAGCGAGCTGGCGGCGGCTGCACAGGCTGGCGTACGTCGTCGGCGTGCTGGGTGTCTTGCACTACCTCTGGCTCGCCAAAAAAGGGATGAATGACCCTTTCCTGTATGTCGGAATCTTGGCCCTTCTCCTGAGCATCCGCCTCTGGGATTGGGCGCGCCGGGCTGTGGCGGCCTCGGGGCGGTTGAGTGTCTCGCGGGAACACGCGGTGTGACTGACCCGTGGGGCGTGGGAAAGAAGGGTTGACCGCCCGCGTCGCGCTGACGGCGCTCCTGTCGGGCGCTGTCGGAATCGCCTTCGCTCCGATTTTCGTGAGGCTCTCAGAGGTGGGCCCTGTCGCCACTGCATTTTACCGGCTTGCCTTCGCAGTACCGCTACTGTGGCTCTGGATGCGTACCGAAGCAGGAAAGGCCGTAGCGCCAAGGCCACCCTCGACGGCTCGCGACTACCGGCGGCTGACAGCCGCGGGTCTCTTCTTCGCCGGCGACCTCGCCGTCTGGCACTGGTCACTCAGGTTCACATCGGTTGCGAACGCCACCCTGCTAGCCAACTTCGCTCCGGTCTTCGTTGCCTTGGGCGCTTGGCTCTTCTTCGCCCAGCGGCCGAACCCGGCTTTCCTCGTTGGGATGGCGACAGCTCTCGCAGGGGCGACAGTGTTGATGGGCGAGAGCGTGCGGCTCAGCACCCAACACCTCTTTGGCGATTCCCTCGGGTTGATCACCGCCGTCTTCTATGCTGGTTATCTTTTGACCGTCAAGGACCTCAGGGGAGAATTCTCGACCGCCACTATCATGACGTGGAGCGGCGTTGTCACCGGGGCAGCGCTGCTGCCTGTCGCCGCGCTCTCGGGCGAAGTGTTGGCAGCGCGAACAGTCTTTGGCTGGTCGGTCATGGTCGGCCTGGCGTGGGTTTCCCACGCGGGCGGCCAGAGCCTGATAGCCTGGGCTCTCGCCCATCTGCCGGCGCCTTTCTCCTCGGTCGGCCTTCTCCTGCAGCCGGTGGCAGCGGCGCTGCTTGCCTGGGTACTCCTCGGAGAGCCTCTCAGCCTCTGGCAGGGGATAGGTGGCGTGGTCGTGCTCTTTGGGATCGCGCTGGCGAAGCTCGGGAGCCGAGTTTCTTGACGGGATACGTGGATTCGGGGTGTATAGTGTGGGTACGCAAGGAGATCCATGACATGCTGAGGACGCTCCATGAAGTGGGGCGACCCGCGCAAGGAGAGCGCTGATGGCCCGTCCCGGAATGTATCGGGGAGATCGACGCCGCAAGGAAGAGGCCAGGCGGGTCAAACAGGAAGCAAAACGTCAGCGAAAGCTGGAGCGAAAGGAGAGCGGAACCTCCGGGCCGGAGATCGAGCCGCTCCCCGACCAGCAGGAGCCGGATGCCGCCCCCACTGAGTTCGTCTGGTTCTCTCCGAGCCGAAACCGCACCCTGACGACCCGTTCCGCCTCTTCGCCGGTCATCGAAGGGACGAGTGATTGGATTCTTCTGACTGAGCCGCCGAAGCCCTCTGAATAGGGCGCGGCAGTCGTAGCGCCGGCTCGGGACAGCTTCTTCGGAGCGGGTCGGCGGGGCTCAGGCGCGGTGGAATGAGTCGAAGCGGGAGCGGAGTGAGCGGGCCAGAGCGCGAACGGGCACAGCCTGAGCGAGAAGCAGGACCCATCCGAAAGGCAGCACCGCTGCCGCGCCGTACAGCCAGAGGTTCCTGGTTTTGTTCTCAAGGGGCATGAGAAGTCGCTCTGCCCTATCCAACCATGAGGGTTTGGCGTTTCTGGAACGCATCGGCTTCCACTCCATGTCGGTCTCTCCTCTGCTCTCCTGTGATCGGTTGCTCATCTCGTTTCCATGATCAAAAAGTGCTGCATTCCCATCACCCTTGAATTGTTGCAACCCTGATGCCGACTCGGAGGCGAACGGAGGGAATGACTTGAACTGCAAAGATCCGGCTACTTACGCACTACAGTGCAAAGAGGATATCGGCGGGGGATGATCGTGGTGTGCCGTGCTGACATTTCGGAGTAACGCATTGTGTCACTCCGCTGACGCGGGCTGGAATTAAAGCTTCCGTTCCATGAGGACACAATCCACCCCAGGCCCGCCGTAATCGGGGTAGTAGGGCAGCGACCCGAGCCACGCCGCTTCCTCATCCCTCAGCCGGAACCCGATCCGCCTGTGGAAGGCGATTGATGATTGGTTGTAGGGCACAGTTATCGCCTGGATCTTGAGGCATCCGCGGCTTCGAGCCAGCTCGAAAAGATGCTCGTACAGGGCCCGTCCGATCCCCCGTCCCCGATACGCCGGGGCCGTGGCGATCAAATGGCAGTACGCTTCGCCAGGCCGTCCTTGGGAGATGAAGCCGATCAGGAATCCTGCCAGCGCGCCCTCTTCCTCGACCACGAGGCATGTCTGAGGGAAGTGCTCGAGATAGAGCGGGTGCAGGAGGTAGCGGACCTGGTCGCCCCACCAGGAGTCGGCGACGAGGCAAAGGTAGTGGAAGTCGGCCCGCGTCATCTGCCGGATGATGCGCGGAGAAGGAGCGACCTCGAGTCGTTTCCCGGCTTCGCTCAACACCTCGGCCGCCGCCCCTCTGATCACGAGGGTGGCCCAAGGATCGAACGGGGTCGGCGTCTGGTTAATGACCACCACGGAGACGCCCCCTGCGCGCGCCAGCTCCGGGAGGTTCCCAGCGGGCGCGACCTGGAGCGAGGTGCCGATTATCAGGAGCAGGTCTGTGCCGCGGCACCACGATGCTGCCTGAGCGAGCCTGGCCGGGTCAAGAGGCTCTCCGAAGCTGACGGTATCGACCTTCAGCGCCCCGCCGCAGCGGTCGCACGGGGGCGCGTTGCCGTTGATCCGCGAGCGAAGGGACGCATACGGGACCCGATGCCAGCAGCGAAGGCAGATGACGCCGCGGGCATTGCCGTGAAGCTCAACGATCCGGGCCTCTGAAATACCCGAAGCCTGGTGGAGGCCGTCCACGTTCTGGGTGACGATCCCGAGGAGCTTTCTTTCCTGCTCCAGATCAGCGAGCGCCCGATGGCCTGCGTTCGGGGCTGCCTCGTCCAGGACGCGGCTGAGCCGCCGCTGAAGACGCCAGTAGAGGCGTCTGGAGGACTCAGATTCGATGAACCGGGGGTATACGAGGTCCTCGCCGTTTGAGTCGTACCAGAATCCCACCTGGGTCCTGTAGTCGGGAATCCCCGACTCAGTGCTCATCCCCGCCCCGGAGAGGACCACGATCCGTGAGGAGCGCCTGAGGAGGGTGACGAGCTGGTCGATCTCGGCCTCCGGCAGTGGCGGCGCCGGGTTCGCCGTCGTCATCTCACCGGGCGGCGACGCCTCGGAGAGGGCGCGCGGGCGGATTCCGAGAAACTTGAGGCCGGCTTTGGTTCTTGCCGACACCAGCAAGCCGAGCAGCAGGGCGTGGGCCACTGCGGTGAGCGGGAGGAGCCCGATGGGAGCGAGGGCCCACGCGGTGAAGACCCACGTGATTGCTCCCGCCAGCGACGCCGCTCCGGCGAGAGCCAGGCTCCGGGGGTTCAGCGTGAAGAAGATGCCCGCTACGCCGAGGGCGAGGGGCACTGCGGTGTAAAGATACGCTCCCGCCCAGAGCCCGCCGCCGAGTCCGCCGAGAGCCAGGGCGCCGCCTAAGCCGGTCAGAAGACCGAAGAGCGCCACGCCGAGAGCAGCCGGTGAGGTGCTCCACAATCCGACCGCTCCCGCGGCCACTCCCGGAAGCGACTGCGCTCCCAGGGCCAACACTTTCCATCCGAGCGCGGGGTTTTGCCAGCCGGCGCCGGGGCCGGCAATTTCAGGAAGGGCGATCTGAGGGGAAGGCGTCCCGCTGATCAGCGGCGAGAGGAGACCGGCGACCCAGATGACGACCACGAACGGAAGACCGAGCACCGGCAAGTGGCGGCGGGTGAAGGACGGCAACATCTGTCCTTGAAGCCATGTGGCGGCCATCGCCGCCGGGACCACCAGGAGGAACCCCGGAGAAGGGAACGTGAAAAGCGTGGGCCATGCCATGCCCACCATGGCGCTGTTGTAGCCGAAGAGCCCCTGAGAGAGGAGGAGGCGGTTCCATTTGAGGGCGCGTGCCGTCACCGTCGCCGCCAGAAGGCCGATGACCGCCCCCGCCGCTGAGGGCGGGGCCAGCAGTGCGACGGCGAGCAGGAGCCATCCGCCCGTCGCCGGGGCGTGGCAGTAGAGGACCTGGGCGGCCCCGCTGAGAACCTCGCGCCAAAAGTTCACGCCGAGAGTCTCCCGCGGCCGTTCACGGGAAGACGGCCGTGGCCGTTTCGCTTCGCGGCGCGGGAGACGGTCAGGTGGGGAGGGATCTCATCCAGCCGCACCAGGTCCTCCGCCCGCTCGCCGCGGCGGAGCACGTGGGTCTCTTTTCCTCTGACGAGGACCACGGGAGGTCTCGGATAGATGAACTGCATCGAGTTGGAGATGGTGTAGGCCCCCGCGTGGCGGAAGAGGAGGATACTCCCCCGGCTCACCGGAGGAAGGGCGACGTCGCGCCTCAGGACGTCGATCTGCATGCAGAGAGCGCCGACGATGTCCGCGTTCTCAGCCGGAAGGTCAGCTTCTCTCCTCGCCGCCACCACATCGTGTCTGAAATAGTAGGCGGTGGGCAGAAGGTTCACTCCCCCGTCCACGACCACGAGCTTCCTCCCGTCGGGTGTTCTCTTGATCGCCACGACGCTCACCATGAGGGAAACGGGGTCATCAACGATGGCCCGCCCCGGCTCCAGGATCAGCAGAGGGCGGCGGCGGAGCCTTTTGATGTGGGCCTTCAACGGCCCGCAGACGGCCTCCGCGTACTCGGCAAAGCCGGGTGCGGTCATCTCTCCGGGGAGCATCTGCCCGATGAGGGTGTTCGGCGACGCGTACCCTCCGCCGAGATCGAGGTATTCGATCTCGCCCAGTCTCAGGCCCTCGACGGTTTTCGCCAGCCCCGCCAGGCCGTTGACGGCGCTTCGGTAGATCTCGACGTTCGCCAGGTACGTGCCGGCGTGGAGGTGGAATCCGGAAAGCCTGAGGAATTTGGAGGCGTGGATCCTCCGGCAGACCTCGAGGGCCTGGCCGGATTCCAGGTTGAACCCGAACTTGTCCCAGGGGGGATCGTTGAGCCTCATGTTCACCCGGATGCCGATCTTGACCTGGCGCTTGAGTTGCCTCGAAACCTCTTCGAGGTCGGAGAGCTCCTCTTGGTTGTCCACGTTGATCCGGACTCCCTCACGCGCCGCCTCCAGCAGGCACTCGAACGGCTTGTGAGGGCCGTTATAGACGATCTGGGGGCCGGTCACTCCAAGCGCCCGCGCGCGCTCCATCTCGAAGCCGGAGACGACCTCGGCCCACGCCCCTTCCTCGTGTAGGATGGCGCAGATGCCAGAAACGTAGTTGGTCTTGTAGGAGTACGCCACCGCCGTCTCGGGGTAACGTGAGCGGAAGGCAGACAGGAACCCCCTGATGTTCTTTCTCAGAGCGGCTTCCGACACCACGTACAGAGGGGACCCGTAGCGGGCCCGGAGGGCCTCGACGCTGACGCCCTCGATCGCATCCCCGACGGCGACCGGGTGGCTGCCCCCCTGGGAGCGGATGGGCTGCTTATTGGGAGGAGCGAGCTCGTGCCTGACGATCAACGGTCGTTCGTAGTGCTCGGTGACGGTCGGTGCCATGGGCGAAGACTCCTTCCGTAGCCAGTCGGCCGAGTGTGGTGACGGTAGTGGTGAGGTCCACGGCTACCCGCGACATGAGCAGGTGGTCCCGGTACTCCCGGGTAAGCACCGGCGCTGCCCCCAACGCGAGCCGCGCATACTGCCGCGCAAGGGGTTGCCCCGCAGCAGCGGCCAGGGAGATCCACGACGGAAATCCGGGCGTGAGACCGGTAAACCAGAGGACGCCAGATTGGTCGCGGATCAGGTGCAGTTCGGC
>CAZXPE010000011.1:0-6159 GCA_964642915.1 uncultured bacterium
TGGTGTACGATCCGGGGGTCCCCGGCCCGAACAAGGCTCCCTGGCTCAAGTAGGCCGCCGTGGCGAGAACCGAGCAGATCAAGGACGCAGGGAGGAGCCGACCGGAGCGTATGCAGTTATACGTGAGGATCGGCGACGACCGAGGACGCTGAGATGCGACGGTTATCGGCACGGCGTTAGCTTTTGACGATGCGCTGGTCAGGCTCTCTGATCCCCACCCTCAGGGAAGATCCCGCCGACGCCGTCGCCGTGAGCCACAAGCTCATGGTGCGGGCCGGGCTGGTCCGCCAGCTCGCCGCTGGCATCTATATCTATCTGCCTCTCGGCCATAGGGTGATCGACCGGATCAACGCCATCGTCCGCGAGGAGATGAACCGGATCGGAGGGCAGGAGATCACCATGCCGGTCCTCCACCCGGCTGAGATCTGGCAGGAGTCGGGGCGGTGGACGGCCATCGGCGATGAGATGTTCAGGCTCAAAGACCGGAACCAGCGGGAGATGTGCCTGGGGATGACCCACGAAGAGGTTATTGCCTGGCTCGCTGCCCGCGAGATCCGCTCCTACCGCGATCTCCCGCAGATCTGGTATCAGATCCAGACGAAGGAGCGCGATGAGGCGCGCCCGCGCTCCGGAGTGCTCAGGACACGCGAGTTCCTCATGAAGGACTCCTACACGCTCGACGCCGACGAGGCGGGGCTTTCCCGGGCCTACGAGGCCCACAAGGCGGCATACTGCCGGATCTTCGACCGGTGCGGGGTGACCTACTATGTTGTTGAGTCGGACCCGGGGATGATGGGAGGCTCGGAATCGCACGAGTTCATGGCGCCGAGCGCCGCCGGGGAGGACGAGGTCGCCATCTGCAACGGCTGCGGCTATGCGGCGAACGTGGAGCTGGCGCGCTCTGTCCCATCGAAGCCGGCTTCCCCGGCCGGGGAGCGGCAGGAGGTGGCGACTCCGGGCGCCCGGACGATCGACGAGGTCTGCGCGATGCTGGGGATCGAGCCTCCGCTCACGATCAAGTCGTTGCTCTACATCGCCGAGCACGGGCCGGTGATGGCCCTTGTCAGGGGGGATCAGGCGCTCAACGAGAAGAAGCTAGCGCGGGTGGTCGGAGAATTCCGGCCGGCTCATCCGGATGAGATCGCATCTCACCTCGGAGCGCCCTCGGGATCTATAGGCCCTGTTGGCGCCAGGCTCCCGGTAATCGCCGACGACTGCCTGAAGGACGGGGCGTACGTTGTGGGAGCGAACCGGGAGGGCTACCACCTCGCGGGTGTCCGGGCCGGCGTGGATTTCGAGGCCAGGTTTGCTGACCTCCACCGCGCCCGATCCGGTGAGCGCTGCATCAAGTGCGGAGAGGCCATCCGGGTGGAGAATGTAATAGAGATCGGCAACATCTTCAAGCTCGGGACCAAGTATTCGGTCCCCCTCAGGGCGTTCTACCTTGACGAGGGAGGGAAAGACCATCCCATCGTGATGGGGAGCTACGGGATCGGCCCGGCAAGGATCGCGGCGTCAGTCGTGGAGCAGCGTCACGACTCCGACGGCATCTGCTGGCCATGGTCCATCGCTCCGTTCCAGATTCATCTCCTTCCAGTGAACGTAAGGGACAGGGCTCAAGCCGTTGCCGCCGACGATCTGTACGCTGAGCTGGCGGCGGCCGGGTTCGAAGTTTTCCTGGACGATCGTGACGAGAGGCCCGGAGTCAAGTTCAAGGACGCCGATCTCCTGGGAGCGCCCATACGGATCACCATCGGCACGGCGTTCGTGAAGGAGGGAGTGGTGGAGATCAGGCCACGGCAGTCGAGGCAGGACAGAAAAGTTCAGAGAAGCGACGCGTTAGCCGCCGTCAAAGCGCTTGTCCAGGAGCTTCTCAGCGCCCCATAGCGAGAATTCCCCTTGCGGGCGAAGTCGAGGTAGCGGCGGCATGAATTCCATCAACCCCACGTCCAGGGGAACCGGGCGGTACAGTTATGAAACCTAGGATCTTTTTATACAGCCCTCCAGCCGCGTTTCACCCGAGAGATTGGGTCCAGCCGATGCCACTGAATCTCTTGAGCGTTTGTTCCCTGATTGACGAAAAGGACTTTGATATATCGGTCGTGCAGGCATTTCCAGAGCAGGCTCTTGAAGAATTCCACAAATACCAGAACGACATAATGTGCGTTGGTATCAGCACTATGACGGGCCGTCAGATAACGAACGGCTTGGCTTTCGGGAAACGCGTACGAGACCTAACAGGTATTCCGTTGGTGTGGGGCGGATATCATCCGACTGCTTTGCCGGAGCAAACATTACAGAGCCCGTTTGTTGATATGGTCATAAGGGGATATGGGGAAATCGCCTTTCTTGAGCTCACAAAACGCCTGGCACACAACCAGGATTTCAGCGATATACCAAATCTGTCGTTTAAGCGGAGCGGCCAGATAATTCATAACCCGGAAGGCCCCAGTCCGAATGTGAACGATTTGCCACCCTTGCCCTATCATTTGTTCGACGTGGAGCAGTTTTTTCAAGACACGGGCGAGCGTTCTCTGCATTATATTTCGAGCCGCGGGTGCCCGCATCAGTGTGGTTTTTGCGCCGATGTTGTGATTTATAAGAGAAGATGGAATGCTCTGTCCGCTGAAAGAGTTGTAGGGGACCTGGAACGCCTGAAAAGGGTGTATAACTACGACACCGTTCGCTTTTATGACTCTAACTTGTTTGTGAATGAGGAGAGAACAAGAAAGATTTGCGAAGGAGTTGTTGCAAAGAGATTGCGATTTCAGTGGGTGAAATGCAACGGTGATGCTTTCGTTTTGTCCAGGTATTCAAACGAGACATTACGGCTGATGAGTCGCGCAGGCGTTTCCAATATATTGTTGGGAGTGGAATCAGGATACCCTCCGGCCCTGAAATGCATTGGGAAAGCGGCGAATGTGGATCAGAATATGCAGGTGGTCAAGCGATTGCACGAACACAACATTAGCATTGGTTTTTCTCTTATGTTTGGTTTCCCCTATGATTTGTCCCGAGAAGGGCTCGACAATGAGCACAAAAGGGAATTGGTTGCCACAATGAAGGCCATTGTGGATTTTAGCGAACATTACGTGGAGGGGGATTATTACTTGCTGTTTATTCTTACGCCTTACCCGGGGGTGCGTTTGTTTGAGAGATACCGGGCGCTTGGCTACAGGCCGGCTGAATCATTTGAGGACTGGGGGCCGGTCAACCTGGACACGGCCGAATGCGTTTGGGTCTCGCCCTCGCTCCTGGAACTCTATAGAGAATGTTTGAAAATCAATTGGTTTTTTATGAGAAAGCCGGACCGGAATATTTTCTGGGGCAAGAGAAATAGGTGGCTTAGACGCTATGCCGCTTTTTGGGGGAATGTGTTTCGCAATGTTCTGAAACGAAGGATTGCACGGGAACGGCTCCAGGTGCCAATGGCTTTGGACATTGTGTTGATTTACTATCGCGTCAAGAATGTGATTCAAGGGCAAGGATTGAGGGGTGTGATGAGGAAGTTGAGGTGGCGGTTTGCCTCTTCGTTAGGCCGCTTCGGATAGGGGGCGTATCGATCGGCCGGCCGGCCGTTTACGAAGAACTCGACCCACCCTGCGGAGTCCATTGAAATCACAGGCGGTCAGCCTCGTCTCTGAGGTCCATAGAGATCGGCAACATCTTCAAGCTCGGGACCAAGTATTCGGTCCCCCTCAGGGCGTTCTACCTTGACGAGGGAGGGAAAGACCATCCCATCGTGATGGGGAGCTACGGGATCGGCCCGGCAAGGATCGCGGCGTCAGTCGTGGAGCAGCGTCACGACTCCGACGGCATCTGCTGGCCATGGTCCATCGCTCCGTTCCAGATTCATCTCCTTCCAGTGAACGTAAGGGACAGGGCTCAAGCCGTTGCCGCCGACGATCTGTACGCTGAGCTGGCGGCGGCCGGGTTCGAAGTTTTCCTGGACGATCGTGACGAGAGGCCCGGAGTCAAGTTCAAGGACGCCGATCTCCTGGGAGCGCCCATACGGATCACCATCGGCACGGCGTTCGTGAAGGAGGGAGTGGTGGAGATCAGGCCACGGCAGTCGAGGCAGGACAGAAAAGTTCAGAGAAGCGACGCGTTAGCCGCCGTCAAAGCGCTTGTCCAGGAGCTTCTCAGCGCCCCATAGCGAGAATTCCCCTTGCGGGCGAAGGTGGCCCGTGCTAAGGTCTTGAAAAAGTGGGCGTTGCCCACTTTTTTGTTGGCGGGTTTTCGATGCAGATAGAGCCGTGGCTGGGGGAAGTTGAAGCGATCGCATCTCCTCTTCTCGACCAGCTCGGGCTGATTCTTGTGGATCTGGAGTGGCGGCGCGAAGGCCGCCGACGGGCGCTCCGGTTCTTTGTTGACAAGCCCGGCGGGGTGGGGGTGGATGATTGCGAGCGGTTCAGCCGGCAGGCGGGGGATATCCTCGATGTCTCGGGTGTGGTTCCGGAAAGCTACGACCTTGAGGTTTCCTCTCCGGGCCTGGACCGGCAGCTCAGGAAGGATCGCGAATTCCGCTGGGCGATGGGGAGGGTGATCCGTTGCTGGGTGTCGAAAGCTGTGGACGGCCGGACGGAGTTCACGGGACGCCTTATGGAAGTCGCTCCGGATGCGCTCACTCTTGAGGAGCCCGGAGGCGGGCTCGTGGGGGTCCCGCGCTCGCTCTTGACCCGGGCGCGGCTCGAGCTTGCCTCGTCCTTGCGCCGTTGAGCCGTATTATTGACGCGAAATGAACAGAGAGCTGATATACGTCATCGAGCAGATAGGCCGGGAGAAGGGGATCGGCAAGGAGGTCCTCTTCGAGGCGCTGGAGTTTGCCCTGCTTTCGGCGTCCAAGAAGACGATGGGGACGGACGAGAACGTCCGGATGAACTTCGACCGCGCCACGGGCGAGATCAAGGTCGTCTGCATGAAGAGGGTCGTCGGGAAGATCTCCGACCCGAATGTAGAAATCGGCCTCGCTGACGCCCGGAAGATCCGCGCCGACGCTGAGCCTGGTGAAGAGGTGGAGATCGAGGTGGCTCCCCGCGAGCTGGGCAGGATCGCGGCCCAGACCGCCAAGCAGGTTATTCTACAGAGGGTCCGTGAAGCCGAGCGGGACGGGATATACGCAGAGTTCGCCGGCAAGGAGGGCCAGATAGTTCGTGGCGTGGTCCACAGGATCGAGAAGCGGAGCGTCATCGTGGAGCTGGGCAAGGCCGAGTCGATCATTCCCGAGCGGGAACAGATTCCTGGCGAGCGGGTGAACCCGGGGGACCGGATCCGGGCGTACGTCCTGGAGGTGAAGAAAACCGTCAAGGGCCCTCAGATCACGCTGTCGCGCTCCCACCCGGGGCTTCTCGTCCGCCTCTTCGAGACCGAAATTCCGGAGATCGCGGAGGGAATCGTTCAGGTCAGGGCCGCAGCGCGCGAACCCGGAGAGCGAGCCAAGGTGGCTGTGGCTTCAACGAAGCGAGACGTGGATCCGATCGGGGCGTGCGTGGGGCTCCGGGGCACCCGGATCCAGGTGATAAGCCGGGAGCTGCGCGGCGAGAAGATAGACATCGTTGAATGGTCGCCCGATCCGGCCGTCTTCGTGGCAAGGGCCCTCTCACCGGCGAAGGTCGCCTCAGTGGCGCCCCGCGCTGAGCCCGGCGCGGAGCCGAAGGCCGGAACTGGGCAGCAGGCAGTCCTGGTGGTGGTTCCCGACAACCAGCTCTCGCTGGCTATCGGCAAGCGGGGGCAGAACGCCCGCCTGGCCGCCAAGCTGACGGGAATCAGGATCGACATCAAGAGCGAGACAGAGATCGAGGAGGAGCGGCGGCGGGAGGAAGAGGAGCGCGCTGAGGGGCGGCTCGCGATCGAGGACTTCCCCGGCGTTGGACCGCAGCTTGCGGGAAAGCTCGTCGATCACGGATTGTACTCTCCGGGCCGGATCATCCGCGGGGGGATCGAGGTGTTGATGGAGGTCCCCGGCGTCGGCGGGAAGAAGGCCGAGAAGATTCTAGCCGCGGCCCAGGAGTGGATGGCCCACCGCCTCGCTGTCAATCCGGCTCCAGAGCCCGAGCCGGCCGCGCCGTCAGAAGCGGCTTCTGAGCCGGCGGAGGAAGGGGTGGAGCCGGCGTGAAGCGCGAAGGAGAGCGGGAGGGGGATGGTCGAGCCCGTTCGCAC
>CAZXPE010000011.1:6169-25112 GCA_964642915.1 uncultured bacterium
AAGCAAAAGCTTGTGAGGCTCGCGCGCCGGCCCGACGGTCATGTTGTGATAGATGCGGCAAACCGGGAGGCGGGACGGGGGGCGTATCTCTGTCCGGCCTCGGAATGCCTGGAGATTGCGCTCAAGCGCGGGACGCTCTCCCGCGCCTTTCGGGCGCCGGCCCGGATCGGGCCGGAGGTGTTGGAGCTGTTCCAACGCCGCGCTGGGTCGGCGGCGAGGGGATAAAATAAGGCGGTGAACCGATGGCGGGCAAAGTGAAGGTGATCGAGCTGGCTAAGGAGCTGGGAGTGACCAGCAAGGACGTGCTGGTTGCTCTCGAGGGGATGGGGCTTCGTGGAAAGAGGACCTCCACTCCTCTCGATGAGTCGTTGGTTCTTCAGCTCCAGGCCAAACTCGGACGGGGGCGAAAGGCAGCCAAGCAGCCGAAGGCAGCGGCCAAGGCGGTTGTGAAGAAGGCAGCGGAGGAGAAGGCCCCCGTCAAGCGGAAGGTCCTCTCCAAGAAAGCCGCGCCGGCGTCGGTCGTTGCTGAAGCAGGCGAAGCAGCTTCCCCTGCCGCGGCCAAGCCGGAGAAGCCCAAGGTCTTAAGGGTGGGCCGGAAAGCCCTGCCTGAGAAGATGCCCGCGGAGGGAAAAACTTCGATCGCCCCTCCCGTGTTGGAGAAAGCGGCCCCGCGCCCTGTCGCGGCGCCTGCTCAGCCCCTGGTTACAATTCCTCCCGCGCCGCCGGTCCAGAAGGAGGTCGTGAGGAAGGTTGTGCCGCCTGCTGCCGTGGTCAGGGAGGCTCCTGCGCGTCCAGTGGCTCCTTCGCCTCCTGTCACGCCTGCGGTTCCGCGTTTTTCGCCTCCTCCTCCGCCGGCGCCTCGCACTGCGCCGCCTCGGCACGCCCCTTCCACGCATGCGCCGGTGGCGCCGCACAGAAGGGAGGCGCCCAAGGCTCCTCCCCTGCCTCCGGCGAAGGTGGCGCCGCCTCCTGTGACGCCGGCGCCGCCGGCCTCCGTCAAAATTGAAATTCCCCCGCCTCCGCCGCTGGCGCCGCCGCCTCCAGTCGAGGTGAAGCGGGAGCTACTGAAACTTCCCGAATCGGTGACAGTAGCTGAGCTGGCCTCGAGCATGAGACGGAAGTCAGGGGAGATCATCAAGGCCCTCCTCGAGATGGGGGTGATGGCCACGCTCAACGAGATCCTCGATCCCACCGCTGTGAAGCTGGTCGCCGACAAGCTGGGCTTCGACGTCGAGATCCGCTCGCTCGAGGGGGAAGAACTGCTTGAAGACGAGGCGGATCCCTCCCAGCTCCGTCCCCGCTCCCCGGTCGTAACCGTCATGGGCCATGTGGACCACGGCAAGACGTCCCTTCTGGACGCCATCCGGCGGACGAAGGTCGCCGAGAAAGAGTACGGGGGAATCACTCAGCACATCGGCGCCTACCAGGTGGAGACCTCCCACGGGAAGGTCACGTTCCTTGACACTCCGGGCCACGAGGCGTTCACCGCCATGCGCGCCCGCGGCGCTCAGGTCACCGACATCGTCATTCTCGTCGTGGCTGCCGACGACGGGGTGAAGCCCCAGACCGTGGAGGCCGTGAACCATGCCAAGGCCGCCAACGTGCCGATCATCGTGGCAGTGAACAAGGTCGACAAGACCGGCGCAGACCCGGAGCGGGTCAAGCGAGATCTGACCAACCTGGGACTGGTCCCGGAAGAGTGGGGCGGCCAGACGATCTATGTCGAGACCTCGGCGAAGCGCGGGACCGGGATCAGCGATCTTCTCGAGATGACCGCGCTCCAGGCCGAGGTGCTGGAACTCAAGGCGAACCCCCTGCGCTCGGCAAAGGGCGTGATCGTCGAGGCCAAGCTCGACCGCGGCAGGGGCCCCGTTGCGACGGCCTTGATCCGCCAGGGTATGCTCAGAGAAGGGGACGCCGTGGTGGTGGGCTCGCACTTCGGGAGGGTGAGGGCTCTCTTCGACCACCGAAGCAAGAAGGTCGCTCAGGCCGGTCCCTCGGACCCCGTGGAGATCCTCGGGCTTTCGGGAGTGCCACAGGCGGGCGACGGGCTGGTCGTGGTGTCGGACGAGCGGAAGGCGCGGCAGATCGCAACGGTCCGCCAGGACCGTGAGCGACAGAAGGGGCAGGTTACCTCCCGGGTCACCCTGGGGGACCTCCACAGGCGGATCGAAGCCGGGGAGGTCAAAGAGCTGCGCTTGATCCTCAAGGCTGACGTCCAGGGCTCTGTCGAGGCGCTCACCGAGTCACTGGAGCGCCTCTCCACCGACGAGATCAAGCTCAAGGTCATCCACGGGTCGGTTGGCGCGATCACCGAGACTGACGTGATGCTGGCGTCCGCCTCCAACGCGATCGTGCTCGGCTTCAATGTGAAGTCGGAGCCCAAGGCGGCGAGTCAGGCCCAGGCCGAAGGGGTCGATCTACGCACATACAACGTGATCTACGAGGCGATCAACGACCTCCGGGCTGCCCTCTCCGGCATGCTGGCCCCCGAGATCAGAGAGATCGCTCTCGGGAAGGCCCAGATCCGCGCCCTCTTCCCGGTCTCAAAGGTCGGCACTGTCCTGGGCTCCCTGGTCCTCGAGGGGAAGATCGTTAGAAACGCGAAGGTGAGGGTCCGCAGGGAGGAGACGCTTGTGGGAGAGGGGACAGTCAGCTCGCTCAGGCGCTTCAAGGACGACGTCCGCGAGGTGATCCAGGGGCTCGAGTGCGGGATCGGCATAGACGGCGTCGCGGGTGTCCAGGTGGGCGACACCATAGAGGCTTACACGACGGAAGAGGTCGCCCGCACCCTTTAGATGAATGCGGGATGGGGAGTGCGGAATTATGGTGAGGGTGGCTGTAGGCACCGTCGTGCTTCGACTCCCCGGCGTTGACTCGCTGAAAGGGAAGCGGCACGTCATCAAGGGGCTGAAGGAGAAGGTCAAGCACCGCTTCGACGTCTCAGTGGCCGAGGTCGATAACCACGATTCCTGGAAGACAGCCACCCTGGCGGTGGCCTGCGTATCGGGCGATCCCAGGCACGCAAACGAGGTGGTCTCGAAGGCGCTGAACTTCATCGAGACCACCGTCGACGGCCACGTGATCGACATTTCGACTGAGATTCTTTGAGGCGACATTGGGCGCCGCGCATCGGTCATATGCAAGGCAAGCGCATCGAGAGGGTGAACCAGCTGATCAAGGAGGAGATCTCAACCGTTCTCCAGCGGGAGCTGAAAGACCCCCGGATCGGCTTCATCACCGTGACCGACGTGGAGGTAACGAAGGACCTCAGCCTCGCCAAAGTCTACGTGTCGGTGTTCGGGTCAGAGGGGGAGTGGAGGGCTTCGCTCGCCGCTCTCGAGAGCGCGAAGGGGTTCATCAGGAAATGGCTCCAGCACCATCTTAAGCTCCGAGTGATCCCCTCGCTTCTGTTCCGTCCTGACCGATCCATGGCCCAGGCGGCCCACATCCAGGGCCTCCTTGCCGAGCTGAAGGCCAGGGAATCGGGGGAGGGCGGCGGCCCCGTCAGGGAGTCCTGAGACGGCAGATGGAGGCGTTCAGCGACCTCGTCGCGCTTCTCAGGCGCCCGCCGGGGGAGATTCTCTTCCTGACCCACGTTCATCCCGACGGCGATGCCATCGGATCAATGCTCGGCCTGGGATTGGCGCTCCGTGATGCCGGGCACTCGGTGACGTTCGCCGGTCCTCACGCCGTGCCTGAACTCTACCGGTTCCTGCCGGGAGCGGCTCTGATCAGACAGTGGTCGCGGGCGCCGGAGGCGTCTGACGGCTCCTGGGATCTCGTGATCCTGGCCGACTGCGCTGACACCGGCAGGGTCGACGGCCTCCTGGAGGGCGCCCGCGGGCCGGAGTCCAAGGTCGTCAACATAGACCACCATCCGGACAACAAGCGGTACGGGCACGTCAACTGGGTGGAGCCTGCCGCCTCGTCCACGGGAGAGATGGTGTACGATCTCTTGATTGCCCTCGGGTTTCCGATCACCCCGATGATCGCCGCCAATCTCTACACCGCCATCCACATGGACACGGGGTCGTTCCGCTACTCAAACACGACGCCTAAGGCGCTCAGAGCTGCGGCAGATCTGGTCGCGCGTGGCGCCGACCCCGCTGAAGTGGCGTCACGACTTTACGAAACCCGCGCCCCGGGGAGCCTGAAGCTCCTCGCAGAGCTGCTCCAGCAGGTGGAGGCGAGCCCTGACGGGCAGGTGGCCTGGCTATGTCTTCCTTCCGGTAGCGCTCCCGAGTCGTTTATCGAAGCCGAAGACCTTGTGACCTACCCGCGCTCACTCGCCGGCGTCAAGGTTTCGCTGCTGCTGAGGGATGTCGGCGAGGGGCTCGTGAAGGTGAGCCTCAGGGCGAAAGGCGAGGTGAACGTGGCCAAGATCGCGGCCCGCTTCGGCGGCGGCGGCCACGCCAACGCAGCGGGGTGCGCTGTGGAGGGCAACATGGAACAGGCCAAAACGGCGGTCCTCAAAGCCGTCGCCGAAGCCATGGGATCGAAGACCCGATGAGAAGACCGTCACGCTCGGGGATTCTAGCGGTCGATAAAGGGAAGGGCGTGACTTCGTTCCAGGTGGTCGCCCACGTGCGCCGGCTGCTAAGGGCTCCGAAGGGCGGGGAGCCGGGTACCCGCGCGGGGCGGGTACCCACGCCGGAGGCGTGGGTGCGCGAGAGCGTGGGTCACGTGGGTGCGGGGCGGGAGATGAAGGTCGGACACGGAGGGACACTTGATCCCGACGCCACCGGCGTACTGCCGATCCTCATAGGGGAGGCGACCAAGCTCACCCCGTTCCTGGCAGAGCACGAAAAGGAGTACGTCGCCGTAGCCCGCCTCGGGATCACCACCGACACCCAGGACCTCTCCGGGAAGACAATTGCCACGGCGCCCGTCCCCCGGCTCACACAGGACGAGATCAGCGAGGCCTGTTCCCGCTTTGTGGGGACCATCATGCAGGTGCCGTCCATGTTCTCAGCGCTCCACCGCGGGGGGCGGCGTCTCTACGAGCTGGCGCGGGAGGGAATCGAGGTCCCTCGCGAGCCCAGGGAGGTGACGGTCCGCTCCATCGCCATCAAATCGGTCGCTCTGCCGAGCTTCACCATCCGCGTGACGTGCGGCAAAGGGACCTATGTGAGGGCGCTCTGTGCCGACATCGGAGAAGCGCTCGGGTGCGGCGCGGCGCTCGAATCTCTCGTCAGGACGCGTGTCGGCCCCTTCTCAATCGAGTCGGCGATCCCCTGGGAAGAGATCCGAGCGGGGCTGGCTGCTGAGAGCCTCTGGGAACGGCTCCTCCCCATGGACTTGGCGCTCGGTCACTGGCCGGCAGTCACTCTCGGTGATCTCGATGCTGGAGCCTTCCTCCATGGCCGGTCGATCACCCTCAATGCGGAGTGCGGAATTCGGAATGCGGAATGTCCCTCGTTCGTCCGCGTTTACGGTCACGGCAACCGGCTGCTCGCTGTGGGCCGGATCATCGCCGCCGAGCGCCGTCTCAAGCCTGAGCGGATTCTCTGTGGAGATCTTCAGAGGTCTCGAGTCCTACCCGCCTGATTCGCCTCCGAGCGTGGTCGCCTTGGGGATCTTCGACGGGGTTCACCTGGCCCACCGAAGGATCCTGGCAAAGGCGGTGGAGCGCGCCCGCGCTCTGGGCCTCCGCGCGGTGGTTTGCACCTTTGAGCCTCATCCGCTCCAGGTCCTCCAGCCTGACCTGGCGCCGGCGCCCATCACCGGTCTCGACGACAAGCTGAATCTCCTTGGACGGCAAGGGCTCGACGCGGCTGTGGTGGTCCGGTTCACCCGTGAGTTTTCCCAGGTGGAGGCGGGAGATTTCGCCGCCGGAGTGCTTGCCCGAACCCTCAAGGCCCGGGAGGTGGTGGTGGGGTTCAACCACACCTTCGGAAGGGGCGCCCGCGGGACTCCCGCTCTTCTGGAGGAGCTGGGAACCCGTCTTGGGTTTGCCGTTCACGTCGTTCCCTCATTTTCGGTTGATGGCCTCGTAGTCTCCTCGTCGGCTATCAGGCAAGCTCTCAAGGCGGGAGATGTAGGGAGGGCCGGGCTCCTCCTGGGCCGTCCGTATTCGGTCAGTGGCCGGGTCGTGCGGGGCAAGGAAAGGGGCCACCCGCTGGGATTTCCCACCGCTAATCTGAGACCCGACCGGGAGCTGATCATTCCCCCCGGCGTGTACGCCGCCCGGGCCTCGTGGGAAGACGGAAGCGCCGCTGCCGTTGTCAATCTGGGAGTGCGGCCAACCTTCGGGGAAGGGGAGTATTGGCTGGAGGCTCACCTGCTCGATTTCTCGGGTGATCTATACGGCCGCATCCTCACTCTCTCCTTCGTCTCCCGCCTGAGGCCCGAGCGGAAGTTCGAGGACGTCGAGGCGCTCAGGGCCCAGATCGCCAGGGACGCCGCCCTGGCACGCCAGCTCCTGTGATTCCGGGAGATCATCCCTGATTCGCCTTTACATCTCACGGGATCTTGTGGTATCGTGAGAGCCGTAATTCCCTGACGAATCAGGCGTTTTTAGGAACCGTTCCCGCTGGCGCTCTGACCGGGCTCTGGGGGCGGCGATTGGGGGGCGGCCCCCCGGAGGAATTGAGATGGGATTAGCCGTAGAGAAAAAGAGAAGCCTGGTTGAACAGTTCCGGATCCACGAGGGGGACACGGGGTCCCCCGAGGTTCAGATCGCCCTCCTTTCGGAGAGGATCAACAGCCTGACCGACCACTTCAAACTCCATCAGAAGGACCATCACTCCAGGCGCGGCCTTCTGATGCTGATCGGCAAGCGGCGGGCGCTTATCGAGTACCTCAGGAAGAAAGATTCAGAGCGGTACCGGTCTTTGATTGATAGGCTCGGGATTCGCCGGTGAGGGCGGACCCCGGTCAGTTCCTTCACCTCTCTCCCCCGGTTGAGCCGGGCGGACCGAGATCGTTGGGGTTATCACACTACTCAGGAGGCAGAACGCTCGTATGATTCAGTCCGTCACGACAGAAATCGGCGGCAAAACTATTTCCATCGAGACCGGCCATGTGGCCAAGCAGGCCGACGGGGCCGTCCTGGTCCGCTACGGCGGGTCAATGATACTGGCTACCGTTGTGGCATCGAAAACCCCCATTGAGGGGGAGGACTTCTTTCCCTTGACCGTCGAGTACCGCGAGCGGGCCTATGCCGGAGGGCGGATTCCCGGCGGCTTCTTCAAGCGGGAAGGGCGCCCGACAGAAAAAGAGACCTTGACCTCCCGGCTGATCGACAGGCCCCTGAGACCGCTCTTCCCCAAGGGGTTCAACCACGAGGTCCAGATCATCACGCTGGCCATCTCGGCAGACAGGGAAAACGACCCGGATGTGCTTGCCATGGTCGGCGCCTCGGCGGCCGTTTCGCTCTCAGGGATCCCGTTTGACGGTCCGGTGGGGGCGGTGAGGGTGGGGCTTGTCGGCGGCCGCTTCGTGGCGAACCCGACGGAGGCCGAGCAGGCGCTATCCACCCTGGAACTGGTGGTCGCCGGGACCGAGGACGCGGTCCTGATGGTCGAATCGGGGGCCAGGGAGATTCCCGAAGAGACGATGCTCGAGGCGATCGCTTTCGGTCACGGTGAGCTGGCGAAAGTCGTCAAGATCCAGAAAGAGCTTGTGGCTCGGGCCGCGAAGCCTCGTTGGCCGTTTGACCCTGAGGCGGGCTCGGATTCGGCCCTTGAGGCCCGGGTGAGGGAGCTGGCGGCCGCGAAGATCGTTCAGGCGCTCCTGATCCACGAAAAGCATGCCCGCAACCAGGCCATGGAGCAGGTCTTCGAGGAGGTTTTCCAGGCCCTGGGGGCGGACGAGGCAATGAAGGGGAAGGTCAGGGAGTCCTTAGAGAAGACTGAGAAGTCCATCGTCCGCCGGATGATTATCGAGAAGGGGATCCGGGTGGACGGCCGGAGCGTCAGAGATATCAGGCCCATCACCTCAGAGGTCTCCTTCCTGCCCCGCGCCCACGGCTCGGCGCTCTTCACCAGAGGCGAGACTCAGGCCCTCGTCGCCGCAACGCTCGGGACCAAGCAGGACGAGCAGAAGATCGAGGCGCTCGAAGGAGAGACGTTCAAGCCGTTCATGCTCCATTACAACTTCCCTCCATTCTCGGTTGGAGAGGTGCGCCGCTTCGGCACGGCAGGCCGGCGCGAGATCGGCCACGGCGCCCTCACCGAGCGCGCGATAGCCGCGGTGCTACCCGCCAGGGAGGAGTTCCCTTACACGATCCGGGTCGTGTCTGACATCCTCGAGTCCAACGGTTCCTCCTCGATGGCCACAGTCTGTGGGGCCTCGCTGGCCCTGATGGACGCCGGCGTCCCCATCAAGGCGCCCGTGGCCGGGATCGCCATGGGGCTCGTCAAGGAGGGGGACCAGGTGGGGATCCTCACCGACATCATGGGGACCGAGGATCACTACGGCGACATGGACTTCAAGGTGGCAGGCACCGAGAAGGGAGTGACGGCGCTCCAGATGGACATCAAGATAGGCGGCGTCTCCACAGAGATCATGGGCCGTGCCCTGGCGCAGGCCCGGGAGGCGCGCCTCCGCGTGCTTGAGAAGATGAGGGAGGCCATCGGGAAACCAAGACCCGAGCTTTCTCCCTACGCTCCGCGCTTCGTCACGATCAAGATCCGGCCTGAGAAGATCCGCGAGGTGATCGGCCCTGGAGGAAAGGTGATCCGAGGGATCCAGGAGCAGACCGGCGTTAAGATCGACGTGGAGGACGACGGGCGCGTCACGGTCTTCTCGGCCGATAACGCCTCCGTTCAGAAGGCCCTCGGCATCATCCAGGACATCTGCCGCGAGGTCGAGCTTGACCGGATCTACGTGGGCAAGGTGAAGAAGATCGTCGAGTTCGGGGCGTTCGTGGAAGTCATTCCAGGCAGCGAGGGGTTGCTCCACATCTCGCAGATCGAGGAAACCCGCATCAAGGCGGTCAGCGACGTGCTGTCTGAGGGTGACGAGGTGCTGGTGAAGGTCATCGAGATCGACCCGAATGGAAAGGTGCGCCTCTCCAGGAAGATGGCGCTTCGAGAGCAGCCCGCCCTCGCCGACAAGGAAAGGCGGAAGGGCTCCTCGTAGGAAGCCGGCGAGGCCGGGGGAGGGATGCTGGCCGTGGTCGAAGAGTACGGAAAGAGCCTTCTCCCCGACGGGATCCGAGTCGTCACCGAGCGAATTCCCCACGTCCGTTCCGTCGCGGTGGGAATCTGGGTGGACACCGGCTCCCGCAACGAGCCTGAAGGCCGCGGCGGCGTCTCCCATCTCATCGAGCATCTGGTCTTCAAGGGGACTGTCACCCGCACAGCCGAGGAGATCGCCCGCGCCGTAGACTCGGTGGGGGGGCAGATGGACGCCTTCACCGCCAAGGAGCACACCTGCTTCTACGTGAGCGTGCTGGACGAGCACCTGCCGCTCGCCGTTGACCTCCTCTCCGACATCCTCCTTCATCCACTCTTCGGGGCCGAGGAGATCGAGCGGGAGAAGTCGGTGGTCCTCCAGGAGATCAAAATGGTGGAGGACACCCCCGACGACCTGATCCACGACCTCTTCGCCGAGCGTATCTGGCCGGCTCATCCGCTCGGGCGTCCGATCCTGGGGAACCGCGAGACCGTCCAGGGGTTCAGCCGGGAGACCATCCTCACCCACTTCCGGGAAGAGTACTGCCCGGAAAAAATCATCATCGCGGCGGCCGGGAACGCCGACCACAGGCAGGTCGTCGAGCTGTTCGAGCCGCACTTCCGGGGGTTTGTCTGCCGCGCGGCGGCCAGAGATGGGATGCCGCCGTCACTGGCGCCGGGCCTCGACATGCTCCACAAGGTCCTGGAGCAGGTGCACGTCATGGCGGGGTTCCCGGGGCTTTGCCAGTCGGCCCCCGAGCGGTACGCGCTCTACCTTCTGAACGACATCGTCGGGGGGAGCATGTCATCCCGCCTCTTCCAGGAGGTGAGGGAGCGGCAGGGGTTGGTTTACTCGATATATTCAGGCACCCAGGCTTACCGCGACGCTGGGGTCCTCTACGTCTCGGCCGGCACCGACGCGACGAACTTCTCCAAGGTGCTGAAGCTCATCCTGAAGGAGGTTCGCAACCTCAAGAAGGACGGCATCCGGAGCGAGGAGCTTCGCCGGGCCAAAGACCACCTGAAAGGCAACCTGATGCTCTCTATGGAGTCCACCTCCAGCAGGATGAACCGCCTCGCCAAGCAGGAGCTGGCGTTCGGCGCCTTCTTCTCTCTCGATGAGATGCTGGAGGCCATCGGCCGCGTCAAGGAAGAGGAAGTCCAGTCGCTGATCCACCGGTTGCTCGACGAAGATCGGATGGCGCTTCTGACTCTGGGGCCGCTTGACCGCCGGCACCTTCCCCGAGAGTTGCTCCGCCACTGAGGTTCCCTCCGCCCGGAGGCTGTCAGTGATCGAACGATATTCAAGGCCGGAGATGGCCCGAGTCTGGAGCCAGGAGGCCAGGTACGCGGCCTGGCTCCGCGTTGAGCTGGAGGTCTGCGAGGCCTACGGGCGGAGAGGGCTCATCCCAGCCGACGCCCTTGAGCGGATCAGGAAGAACGCCCGGATCAGCCCCCCCCGGATCGACGAGATCGAATCCAAGGTCAAGCACGACATGATCGCTTTCCTCACGAACCTGGAGGAAGCTCTCGGGGCCGACTCGCGCTACGTCCACCTGGGACTCACCTCGTCGGACGTGGTGGACACGGCCCAGGCCCTCCAGCTCCAGGATGCCTCAGATCTTCTCCTGGATGGGATGGAGCGGCTGAGGGAGGTCCTTCGGAGGCTGGCCCTCAGGCACAAGGACACTGTGATGATCGGGCGGACCCACGGGATCCACGCCGAGCCGGTCACTTTCGGGTTCAAGGTTGCTGTCTGGTACGAGGAGGCGGGGAGGAACCTGGAGCGGCTGCGCCGGGCCAAGGAGACCGTCAGGGTCGGCAAGATCTCCGGCGCAGTCGGGACGTTCGCCCACGTGGACCCGGGCGTGGAAGAGGAAGTCTGCCGCGCCCTCGGGCTTGAGGCGGCGCCGATCTCCACCCAGATCATCCAGAGGGATCGCCACGCCGAGCTTTCGGCGGCCCTCGCGATCGTCGCTGCCTCGCTGGAGAAGATCGCCTTAGAGATCCGGGGGCTCCAGAGGACCGAGGTCTCTGAGGCGCTCGAGCCGTTCTCAGAGGGGCAGAAGGGGTCGAGCGCGATGCCTCACAAGCGGAACCCGGTCTCCTCAGAACAGGTGTGCGGCCTGGCCCGCCTGGTCAGGGCCAACGCCATGGCGGCGCTGGAGAACGTCGCCCTCTGGCATGAACGAGACATCAGCCACTCGTCGGTGGAGCGGGTGATCCTGCCTGACTCGACGATCCTCCTCGACTACCTCCTCCACCAGATGGCCCGCATCCTGGACGGTCTTGAGGTGTATCCGGAGCGGATGAGCGAGAACCTTGAGGCGAGCCGCGGCCTCATTTACTCCCAGAGGGTGCTTCTCAAGCTCGCCGAGACGGGGATGGCCCGCCAGGCGGCCTACGAGCTGGTCCAGAGAAGCGCCATGCGGGTCTGGCGAGAAGGAGGAAACCTCCAGGAATTTCTGGCGCGGGACACGGAGGTCACGGCCCGTCTCTCAGCCGAGGAGCTGAAGTCCTGTTTCGACCCGTCGTGGTACCTGAGAAACATCGACGCCGTGTACCGGCGTCTTGGCCTGCTGGACTGAGCCGCTGAGATGAAAGCGAGGGTGTTCGTTCGACTGAAGCAGGGGATCCTGGACCCGCAAGGAACGGCGGTGAAGCGGGCGCTGGAGGGCCTCGGCTACGCCGGCGTGCGCGATCTCAGGGCGGGGAAAGTGCTCGACGTGAACCTCGAGACTTCGGACCCGGTCGAAGCCCGCCTGAAGCTCGAAGAGATGTGCAAGCGGCTCCTCGCCAACCCCGTCACAGAAGACTACACCGTGGAAATTCTTCCCGAGGGGAGCTGACGACGGTTCCCGCTTGCCAAGGATCACGCGGGCGGTTTAAGATGAGTTTAGCTGGCGCCAGTTCCGACAACTCGCTGATTGAAAGGAGGAGGCTCTCCGTATGAGATTCGGAGTCGTGATCTTTCCGGGCACCTGGAGCGACTGTGATTTCCACTACGTGATCGGCGAGGTCCTCCGCCAACCGGTTAGATACGTCTGGCACCGGGACACGACACTCTCCGATTTCGACTGCCTCATCCTTCCCGGCGGCTTTTCCTATGGCGATTACCTCCGTGCCGGCGCCATCGCCGGCCGGTCCCCTGTGGTTGAAGCGCTTCCCGAGTTCGTGGCGCGGGGCGGCTATGTCCTGGGGAGCTGCAACGGCTTTCAAATTCTCTGTGAAGCCAAATTGCTCCCGGGGGCTCTCATGAGGAACGAGTGCTTGCAGTACCGATGCGAGTCGGCGTACGTGGTGGTCGAAAACACCGACACGCCCTTCACGCGGGGGATGCGGCCGGGGCAGGTCCTCAAGATGCCGATCTCCCATGGGGAGGGGAAGTATTACGCCGATCGAGAGACCCTCCTGCGGCTCAAGGAGCGGAACCAGATCGTCTTCCGCTACTCGACTGAGACCGGGGAGGTCACCAAAGAGGCCAACCCCAACGGGTCGCTGGAGAACATCGCCGGCATCGTCAGCGAAGAAGGGACGGTGCTGGGCCTCATGCCGCATCCGGAGCGGGCCTGCGAGACCTCCCTCGGCGGCACTGACGGACTCCTCCTCTTCAACTCCCTCCTCGGCATTCTCGTCGCGGACAGCAGCTTTCTCGGGCGGTAACAGGGGTGGGAGGGGTCGAGCCTAAGGTCACGCTGGACCTGGCCAGGGCCCACGGCCTGACGGTCGAGGAGTACGATTGGATCATCCGGCGACTCGGCCGGGAACCTACCTACACCGAACTCGGTCTCTTCTCGGCTCTCTGGTCAGAGCACTGTAGCTACAAGCACTCGCGGGTCTTCCTGAAGGGCTTTCCCACCCAGGCTCCCCACGTCCTCCAGGGCCCGGGAGAGAACGCGGGAATCGTGGATCTGGGCGACAACTTGGCCCTGGTCCTCAAGATCGAGAGCCACAACCACCCGTCGTTCATCGAGCCGTTCCAGGGGGCCGCCACCGGGGTCGGCGGGATCATCCGCGACATCTTCACGATGGGCGCCCGGCCGATCGCGCTCCTGGACTCGCTCAGGTTCGGTGATCCTGCCGACGCCAAGACCAGATACCTCATCAACGGGGTCGTCTCAGGGATCAGCTTCTACGGCAACTGCATCGGCATCCCGACTGTCGGCGGAGAGGTGGCCTTCGCTCCCGAGTACGGCGGCAACCCGCTCGTCAACGTCCTCTGCGCGGGGCTCCTTGAGAAGGGGAAGATCTTCCGCGCGAGGGCCGAGGGGATCGGGAATCCGGTCTTCTACGTTGGGGCTAAGACCGGGAGGGACGGGATCCACGGGGCCACCATGGCCTCGGCGACCTTTGACGAGGGAGCGGAAGAGCGCCGCCCCACCGTCCAGGTGGGCGATCCGTTCACAGAAAAGCTCTTGCTCGAGGCGTGCCTGGAGGCGATGGCGACAGGCGCTGTCGTCGGCATTCAGGACATGGGGGCGGCGGGTCTGGCCTGCGGCGCTTCAGAGATGCCGTCCCGGGCCGGAACGGGGATGGAGATCGAGCTTTCCAGGGTCCCCCAGCGGGAGAGCAGGATGACCCCCTATGAGATCCTCCTCTCCGAGTCTCAGGAGCGGATGCTTCTCGTGGTGGCCAAGGGGCGCGAGGCTGAGATCCGGCGGGTCTTTGCCAAGTGGGATCTCGACGCCGTCCCCATCGGAAGCGTGACTGGAGACGGGTTTCTCAGGGTCAGGCAGGACGGCCGGCTCGTCGCCGAAGTGCCGGTGAAGGCGTTGACCGACGAGGCCCCGACCTACAGAAAACCGACCGAGCGCCCCTCCTGGCTCGACGATCTCCTGTCGTTCGATCCGCTGACTCTCCCTGAGCCGGCAGACTACGAGGTGGCGTTCCTGGATCTTCTCGGCTCGCCGACGATCGCCTCAAAGGAGTGGGTGTGGCGCCAGTACGACCACATGGTGGGGATCAACACCCTGGTCCTCCCGGGATCCGATGCCGCCGTTCTCAGGATCAAGGGAACACGGAAGGCCGTGGCCCTCACCACTGACGGCAACGCCGGCTACTGCTTTCTTGATCCGCATTCAGGCGGGGCGATGGCTGTGGCCGAGGCAGCCAGGAACCTCGCCTGCTCGGGGGCCCGTCCGCTGGCAGTCACCGACTGCTTGAACTTCGGGTCGCCCGAGCGGCCCGAGATCCTCTGGCAGTTTGCCGAAGCTGTCCGGGGGATCTCCGACGCCTGCCTTGCCCTCGAAATCCCGGTGGTGAGCGGGAACGTCTCTTTCTACAATGAGACTATGGGGAGAGCGATCCTCCCGACCCCCGTGATCGGCATGGCGGGGTTACTCGAGGACGCCGAGTGGCGGACGACCCAGTGGTTTAAGTCCGAAGGGGACCTGATAGCGCTCCTGGGGCCGGAGGAGGCAAGCCTCGGGGGGAGCGAATATCTGAGGCGCCGCCACGTCAGCCTGGCCGGGCGCCCCGCTCCTCTCGATCTCGCCGTCGAGCGGGCGGTGCAGTCGGCATGCCGCGCCGCCATCGAGGCGGGACTGATCCGGTCAGCCCACGATGTGGCCGAAGGAGGGTTGGCTGCGGCTGCGGCTGAGGGATGCGTCAGCGGGCCCGTGGCCATGGGAGTGGATCTCTCGGTGGCGATGAAAGGCAGGGCTGACCTCACCCTGTTCGGCGAGGGGCCGTCCCGGATTCTCTGTTCGGTGTCGCCTGACGCCCGGCGCGCATTCGAGAGGCTCATGAGAGAGTGGGCGGTGCCGTGGCGATGGATAGGCACCGTGGGCGGTGACAGGTTCGCCATACGGATTGAAGGAAGCTCGGTCGTGAATCTCTCACTGGAGCAGATTGGCCATGCATGGAGGAACGGCTTTGCGAGCCGCATGGTCTAGTCACCTCGCTCGGGATCGTTTTCACGAGGAGTGCGGTATCTTCGGGATCTGGAACCACGACGAGGCGGCCAACGTCACCTATCTGGGACTTTATGCCCTCCAGCACCGGGGGCAGGAGTCTGCAGGGATCGCCGCCACCGACGGCAATGCCTTTCACGTGGAAAAGGCGATGGGGTGGGTGGCCGATGTTTTCTCGCGGGAGAGGCTGAGGCGGCTGCCCGGCACTCGGGCGATCGGTCACGTCCGCTACTCGACAGCGGGAACCTCGACGCTCAAAAACGCCCAGCCGATCACTGCGAACACCGCGAAGGGGCCGGTGGCCCTCGCCCATAACGGCAACCTGGTCAACGCTGAGGCGCTCAAGGCCGAGCTGGAGAAGGACGGCGCCGTCTTCCAATCCAACTCAGACACCGAGGTCATCCTTCATCTGTTGGCGCGCGCCCCCGGGTCATCGCTGGAGGAGCAGCTTCACCCGGCCCTGTCGCGGGTCTCGGGCGCCTACTCGCTCCTCATGCTGACTCAGGACACCCTGATCGCCGTCCGAGACCCCTGCGGCTTCAGGCCGCTCTCTCTTGGAAGGCTCGGCGATTCCTGGATCGTCGCCTCTGAGACCTGCGCCATGGACCTGATGGAGGCCGAGTTGGTCCGTGACATCGAGCCCGGCGAGATCCTCTTCATCACCGCGCGGGGTCTCCGCTCGATCAAGCCGTTCCCGCCGAAAGAGCGGCTTCACTGCGTTTTTGAGTACGTTTACTTCTCGCGGCCGGACTCGATCCTCTGGGGGCGGAACGTCCACGGGGTGAGGATGGCGATGGGCCACCAGCTCGCCCGCGAGCACCCGGTCGAGGCCGACGTCGTGATAGCAGTTCCCGACTCGGGGATGGGGGCCGCTCTCGGCTTCTCCGAGGAGTCCGGGATTCCCTTCCAGGTGGGACTGATCCGGAACCACTACGTGGGGCGGACCTTCATCGAGCCGCGTGACAGGATTCGCCACTTCGGTGTGAAGGTGAAGCTGAATCCGATGAGGGAGACGCTGGGCGGCAGGCGCGTGGTCGTGGTGGACGACTCCATTGTCCGCGGTACCACCAGCCGAAAGATCGTGAAGATGATCCGCGGCGCAGGAGCGAGGGAAGTCCACGTGCGGATCTCGTCGCCTCCGATCCAGTGGCCGTGCTACTACGGGATCGACACTCCCACCCGGAAGGAGCTGATAGCGTCGAGCCACCAAGCGGAAGAGATCAGGCGCTACCTGGGGGCGGACAGCCTGGGGTATCTCTCGCTGGAAGGGATGCTGAAATCCACTGGCTCCGGTCCCGATCAGTTCTGCCACGCCTGCTTCACAGGCAGTTACGGGGTGAGGCTCCAGGCCGAGGAGACCCCGCAGCTTCGCCTCTTCGACTCCTGAGGGAAGAGCATTCAGCGGTCAGCAATCAGCCGTCAGCCAGGAGCTGACCGCTGACCGCTGATGGCTGATAACTGATGGCTGAGCCTTTAAACTACAGGCAGTCGGGAGTGGACATCGAGGCCGGGGACGAAGCGGTCAGGCGGATCGCTCCCCTTGCCAGAGCGACGTTCCGCCCCGAGGTGCTGGGCGAGATCGGCGCCTTCGCTGGCTTTGTCAGAGTCCCTCAGGGGTACAGGGACCCTGTTCTCGTTTCCTCCACCGACGGGGTCGGCAGCAAGCTCAAAGTGGCTTTCCTCGCCGATCGTCACGACACCGTCGGCATCGACCTTGTGGCGATGGGGGTGAATGATCTTCTGGTCCACGGCGCAGAGCCTCTCTTCTTCCTTGACTATCTGGCGATATCGAAGGTCGTCCCGGAGAGGGTCGAGGCGATCGTAAGGGGGATAGCCGCGGGGTGCAGGGAAGCCGGCTGCGCCCTGATCGGCGGGGAGACCGCAGAGCTTCCCGACTTCTACGCGCCAGGCGAATATGATCTGGCCGGCTTCGCCGTCGGGGTGGTAGAGCGCGAACGCATCATCGACGGCTCCGCAGTCAGGCTGGGCGATCAGATCCTTGGTCTCGCGTCTTCAGGGCTTCACAGCAACGGTTACTCACTTGCCCGCAGGGTGATTTTCGAGCGTTTGGGCCTCAACGTCGGCGATCAGCTCCCTGGAGTCGGCAGGGGCGCCGGCGACGAGCTTCTGATTCCGACGCGGATATATGTGAAGCCGGTCCTCTCCCTGCTCAAAGAGGTACCTGTGAGGGCAATGGCCCACGTCACAGGGGGCGGGATCACGGGGAACCTCCCCCGCGTGCTCCCTGAGAGGTGCCGGGCCGCAATCAGAAAAGGATCGTGGCCGGTCCCTCCGATCTTTGATCTCATCGCGAAGGCCGGCCAGGTGGACGAAGCCGAGATGTTCAGGACCTTCAACATGGGGATAGGGCTCATCTGCGTCGTGAGAGGCGAGGACGCCGAGCGCGCGTCGCAAATCCTGAACGACGCCGGCGAGACGGTCTATGCCGTCGGTCAGATAGTGGCGGGAGAGCGGGGAGTGGAGTATGCCGAGGCCTGAGCCGCTGAGGATCGGGGTGCTGGCCTCGGGCCGCGGGACGAACCTCCAGGCGATCATAGATGCAATCGAGGCCGGGAGGCTCGACGCCGGAATCGCGGTCGTGGTCTCAGACAGGACCGATGCCCCGGCTCTCGAGAGGGCGCGAAAACACGGCGCCAAAGCCCTCTTCATCAACCCCCGTGACTTTTCTGACCACGAGTCGTTCGACAGAGGCGTTGCGGCAGTTCTCGCCGAGCATAAGGTGGAGCTGGTTTGCCTCGCCGGCTTCATGAGGATCCTGACCTCCGCTTTTCTCGCCGCCTTCCACGATCGGGTGATGAATATCCACCCGGCCCTCCTGCCTTCTTTTCCGGGGCTCCACGCCCAGCGCCGGGCGCTTGAGCACGGAGTCAAGGTGTCTGGGGCCACAGTCCATTTCGTCGACGAGGGAGTGGACTCGGGACCGATCATCCTCCAGGTTGCGGTGCCGGTCAGAGACGACGACACCGAAGAGAGCCTCTCCGAGCGGATCCTGGCCGAGGAGCACAAGATCTACCCCAAGGCCATCCAGCTATTCGCCGAAGGGCGGCTCAAGATCGAGGGCCGCCGCGTTGTGATCGAGGAGAAAGCCTGAAAACTTCGATACCGAACCCCGGATGTGTCAGTGAACAGCAGGAAGGAGGCGTTAGCGCCTTATGACATCGCGGCGCGCGAGAGGAGAACTGGCCGGGCGGGACTTTGCCGCGATACTCGAGCGTTTGACGTTCCTCTTCTGTGCGTAGCGCGCTGTCAGGGGTGGATGGCTAAAGGCCGCGGGGAAGCGTCCGGGGAGGAGGGGTGTTGTTGGAGTGATCGGCGCTTGCTATGATACTCGGCGTGTGAACTCCCATGAGGAGATTCCGAACATGCTTGGGCGAGAGTTCTGGAAAACGGTGACGGTGGACCGGACCGATTTTCTCGATCGGCTGATCGCTCTCCTGAATGACCACGGCATCCGGTACTGCGTGGTCGGCGGGCAGGCTGTCAACGCGTACGTGGAGCCTGTCGTGAGCCTGGACCTCGATCTGGCCGTGGCAGCGGATGAACTGCCTCGAGTCGAAGCCCTCCTGCGCCAGGCATTCAGTGTCGAGCGATTTCCCCATAGCCTGAATATCTCCGAACATGGTTCCGACCTTCGGGTCCAGCTTCAGACTGATCCCCGCTATGCCCTGTTCGTTGGGCGGGCGACTGTTCGGGAGGTGCTGGGCCTGCGTCTTCCGGTCGCTCACCTTGAGGATCTCCTCCAGGGAAAGATCTGGGCAGTGACGGACGACTCGCGGCGCCCCAGCAAGCGCCAGAAAGACCTGGCTGACATCGCGCGGCTCCTGGAGACTTACCCTGCTCTGCGCCAGCGGGTTCCCGCTGAAGTGCTGGCAAGGCTGGTGTGACCCC
>CAZXPE010000012.1:0-1043 GCA_964642915.1 uncultured bacterium
CGTGTACGCTGAGGGCAAAGGAAGATTTCTTCCCTCCAAGAAGCCGGTGACAGGCAGGGGAAAACGACTCGAGCTTGAGGGGTGACATGATGATCTTTACACGATCTTTCGCCGCGACAACGCTTGGCTTGATCCTCGCCGGTTGGCTCGTGGGACTCCACGGCAAGGCCGGGGCCGCAGAGCACTACGCTCGCGCTTTCGGGGTCCTCACGACGGAGCAAGGACGGGAAGCCCCTAATTTCACGCTTAAGGATCTCGCGGGGAAGGTCCACCGTCTCAAAGATTACCGGGGCAAGGTCGTCCTGTTAGGCTTCGGGGCCACCTGGTGACCCAACTGCCGGCGGGAGTTCCCCGCCCAGGAAAAACTTTGGAGGGAGTTTGGGGAGAAGGGACTGGCCGTCATGAAGGTTTTCATCGGCGAGGACGCCGAAACGGTGAGGCGCTTCAACGAGGGAGCCAGGCTCTCCTTCCCCTTGCTTCCGGACAGGGATGGACAGGTCACGTCTCGCTACAAGATCACCCGCCACCCTCATACTGTGATCATCGACCGGCGCGGTCTGATCGTGGGCCGAGTCGATGGGGAGCGGGAGTGGGCCAGCCCCCTGGCCCGGGAGTGGATCGTTAAGCTCATGGGGGTTCTCCCGGAGTGACTTCTTCACGTCTGCTTTGGCCGTTGCTCTTGCTGTTGCTCCTGGCGCCTCCGGCTTCGGGCCGGGTGTTCGTCACAACGGAAGGGGCCGGAGCATTGACAATTCTCTGCGGGGAGACGTCGGAATCCATCCCCCTCGGGGGGAACCCCCACAACCTCGCCCTGAGCCCTGATGGCAGGCGGGCGTGGGTGACCGACGCCTCTGCGTCCAAGGTTTGGGTCGTTGATGTCAGCAGTCGGAAGGCGACCGCGCTCCCTATTCAGGGGAGGAGGCCGCACGGCTTGGCGTTAAGCCCTGATGGTTCGCGGGCGGTCATCGCCCACGAGGGCGATTCCCTCCTTGAAGTTTTCGATGCCGAGCGGCTGACGCAGTTGGGTCGGCTCTCCCTCCCCT
>CAZXPE010000012.1:1053-10195 GCA_964642915.1 uncultured bacterium
GCCCCCATAACGTCGCGGTCTCACCCGACGGGCGTGCGGCCTGGGTCACCGCGCAGTCGGCGAGCCGTCTCCTGATCGTGGATCTCGCGGCGGCCACGCTTGTCGGGGAGATTCAACTCCGGGGCGCCCCCCATGACCTTGCGTTCGCCCCCGGCGGGCATGAGCTCTGGGTTACCCTCTGGGGGTCGAGCCAGGTCCTTGTCGTTGATGTTCGGGGGAAGAAGGTCAGTGGTCAGGTGAATGCCGGCTCCCTCCCCCACCACATCGCCGTGACCCCGGATGGCTCCCAACTGTGGGTGACTAACCACGGGTCCGGTGACGTGTCGGTCTTTAACGCGGGCGGGCGGCAGCTTCTCCGGCGAATCCCCGTGGGCCCGGACCCGCATCATGTGGCCTTCAGCCGGGACGGGGCGCTTGCGCACGTCGTCAGCGAGGCGGGGGACGAGGTGGTCGAGGTCGAAGTCTCCTCGGGCCGGGTCCGTGCTCGATTTCCAGTGGGTCGAAGGCCCCACGGTGTCGCGGTTTCAAGTGAATCTCAGCGTGGAGGGTGTGATGGATCAAGTTGAAGAAACGTCTGAAAGTCGTCTCTCACGAAAGGAGCGGCGCCAACTCAGGGAGCAGCAGAAAGAGGTCGAACGCCGCCAGCGCCACCGGCGACGCCTGGTCAAGAAGAGCCTTACCTGGGGGGCGGCAGGGCTCCTGGCCGCCGTTGGAGCGGGGTGGCTGGGGTATTCCATCGCCACGGCGAAGCGACTACCGCCAACATCCATCGTTGACCACGTCGAGCAGAGCCCGCCCGGCCACATTCTCACCACCCCCATGCCCATCGCGATTCAGAAGCACATGCTGGAGCACGCCGACGGCGGCAGCCGCCCCGGGGTCATCATCAACTACAACTGCGTGAAGTTCCGATGCGCCGAGGGTCTGGTGGATCGTCTCGCAGGGATGGTCCGGGCCTATCCGGAGTTCGTTTATCTGGCGCCGTTTCCCGAGATGGACGTCAAGATCGCCGTGACCAAGCTGGGGAAGATCCTCATCCTCGACGAGGTTGAAGAAGCGCGGATTCGCGCGTTCATCGAAGGCTAACAGACCTCGAAGTGACGCAGGTCATACAGGAGGCGCTCGAACAATGACTAATCGCTTCTCACAGTTCTCTTTTGGTTTGGTCGCCATCGGCTTGCTCATTGGCGCCGCCGTGTCAATCCGGGCTCAACAGCAGCCCGCGGTCGAGCATGAGGCCCACGGGACGGCGAAAGGGTGGAAGTTCACGTGGCCGCAGGGCGCGTCGGCCAAGGGGCGCGAGGTATTCGCGAAGCTAGAATGTTATAGCTGCCATGAGGTGAAAGGAGAAACCTTCCCCGCGCCTACCGAAAAGGAGAAGGTGGGCCCGGAGCTGTCGGCCATGGGGCCGATTCACGAAGCCGACTATTTTGCAGAGGCGATCATCAACCCGAATGCGGTGATCGAGAAGGGCAGGGGGTGGGAGGGGCCGGACGGCAAGACCAAGATGCCCTCGTACAACGACGTGGCCACGGTCCAGGAGATCGTTGACCTGGTGGCTTACCTCAAGGCCCTCCGGCCGCCCGCGGCGGAGCATGGCAAGGGGCACTGAGATCTCACGTTCGGCGTCGGGGTGGGAGAGGAGATGCGCGTGACGTTTCGGAAGACGGTTCGGCTTGCGGTGGTCGTCTTCGTGGTCGTCGGAAGCATCTCGATTTTTCTCGGTATGCTCTTCCATCGGCCTGGGCTGGGCTCCACCCCTTTTGGGGAGTGGTACGGCAACTGGCGAGGAGTCCTGCTGGCGACCGGCCTTTTCACCCTCTTTCTTTTGGGGTTTGCCCCGCCCCGTCGCCGGAGCGAGTGGCGGAGCGCCGGACTCTACACCGCTTTCCTTCTCTCCCTCTTCACGGAGATGTTCGGGCTCCCGCTGACCATCTTTCTGATTGCCCCCCTCCTCGGACTCTCCCCCTCGGCCTTTGGCGCCAACGAAAGCCACCTCTGGGCCTACCTCCTGGGTCGCCTCGGTCTCGTTTCACTGCCGGTCGGCGTCTACCTGGTCATGGTGGTGAGCGTCGGGCTCATCGGGGCAGGGGCGAGCCTGGTGGCCGTCGGGTGGTACCGGGTCTATCGGGGGAAGGGCGAGTTGGTGACGGGCGGGATCTATCGCGCTCTCCGACATCCCCAATATCTTGGTTTGATCCTGATCGTGGCGGGCTTCAATCTCCAATGGCCGACTCTCCTTACGCTGGTGATGGCTCCTGTGCTGATCGTCATGTACGTCCGCCTGGCTCGGTGGGAGGACCTGGAGCTGGCGACCTTTTTCGGTGAGCGCTATCTCGAATACGCCAGGAGGGTCCCGGCGTTCATCCCCTGGGGGCTGAGATCGTCTCACCGAACCCACCAACGGCTCGGGAAAACATGATACGGAGTGATGAACGGTTTTCTCCTGACCACGATCGACGGAGTTGTCGAAGAATCGACAAAAACGGCGGCCGCTCTCCCTGTCAGCGTTCAGCGGTCAGCCTTCAGCCCTCAGCCAAAAGTTGAATGCTGACTGCTGATTGCTGAACGCTGGCCTGCGGTCGAGGGTGTTGGCACGACTCCTGCTCTTTGTGAGGGTGGGCAGTTAACCACTTACAAGGAGGAAAAGGCAATGAAGAAGATCTTGGGAGTGACGTTGGCAGTCGCGGTGGTGGTCGTTCTGGCGGGAGCGGCTGTGGCCTTCATGGGTGGCGGGACCGGAACGCCCATGGGGGGCGGCGGCATGATGGGGATGGGCCCCGGCATGATGGGAGGCGGAATGATGGGCGGAGCGACAGGACAAACCGGGTGCCCCGGAATGACCGCGGCCGGGACGACGACCCCCACCACTCAGCTCACAGAGGAAAAGGCCAAGGAGCTGGCCACCCAGTACACCGAGAAGTACCTCAAAGGCTTCACCGTGGAGAGGCTGCTTCCATTCACCGGGATGCACATGACGATGTATCAGGCTGAGCTGAAAGGCCCAGCCGGTGAGACGCGGACCCTCCACATCAACCCCTGGGGGAACGTGATGCCGTTCGGAGGCACCGTGACCCGGTGAACGGCGGCCTTCAAGAGACGGCCCCCGGGGAGAATGCTCCAGGGGGCCGTTCTCTTTTCATCTCCCGAGGGTTACAATGGCGGTCGTGATGATGCGCTCGTTCCGTCCCCGCTACTTCCTGGCGTCTATCCTCCTCCTGCTCGCTGTTGTCGTCCTCTACGCCGCCACCACTGCCATCCGCACTCAGCGAGAGCTTTCCCGCCAGCTCGAGGAGAAGGGAGCGGCCCTGGCAGAGGTCCTGGAAACGTCGAGCCGGAGCGCCATCCGGGGAAATGCGCTGATGGAGGAAATGATCGCCCGGCGTCTCATAGACAACGCAAGGCTGATTGACAGGCTCCTCCTCACGCGCCCTCTCGACCAGGAGGCTCTCAAAGAGATCGCAGCGGCGAACAGGCTGAGCCGCGTGGAGATGCTCGACAGCGAGGGGCGCCCTTACACGCCTCCTCAACCCAGCGGAATGATGGGGATGATGATGCGCCATCAGAGGAGCGGTGAGATCCCCGAATCCCACAGGGAGATGATGATGTACATGTGGGGGCGGCGCTGGGCGAGATCTCCCGAGCTGGAGGAAGGTCAGGGACCTCCGGCCGTCAGGGAAAGAAAGTTCTGGGAGGGGAGCCTCTTCGGAGTCGCCGTCGGAGCGCAGAGCTTCCCGGGGATCATTGCCGTCCACGCCGACGCCGACTACGTTTTGAACTTCAGGAAGGAGATAGGGGTCGAGAGGCAGATCGAAGAGCTGAGCCGCCGGTCCGGAATCGAGGCGATCGCCCTCCTCGGGCCCGACTTCACAATCCTCGCCCATTCGGATCCGGGGCGCATCGGAAGCCGTGAGGACGATGCCGTGCTCAGAGAGGCGTTGAGCGGAAGGAAGAGCCGGGCCCGCCTCGTCGAGCGCGAGGGCGGGAGAGAAATTTTCGAGGTCGTGAGGCCGCTCGCTCTTGACGGCTCACGTCTCGGCCTGCTGAGGATTGACCTTTCGACGGCGCCGATGAAGCGGGCCTGGCGGAGAGATGTTCAATCCGCCGCCGCTCTCGGCCTGGCAATCATCGTGGCGGGGGCGCTGGGGATGGGGTTCATCTTCTACCTCCAGCAGCGCCACCTGAGAGAGGTGAGGGCGCTTGAGGCTCAGGTCGAGCAGCGCGAGCGTCTCTCGTCGCTGGGGAACCTGGCGGCGGCTGTGGGTCACGAGGTGAGAAACCCCCTGAACGCCATCTCCATGGGGCTCCAGCGCCTCAGGGCTGAGTTCAGACCTTCCGGGGACAACGTAGAGTACGCGAGGTTCGTTGAGCTGATGCAGGGAGAGGTCAAAAGGTTGAACGGGATCGTCGAGGAGTTCCTTTCTCTGGCGCGCCCGATTCCCCTCAAGCCCGTCAGCGTCGATGTCGGAGAGCTGCTCAGAGAGGTGGCTGCGCTGGTCGAGGCTGACGCCGCTTCCCGCGGGGTCGGCATCGTCGTGAAGATTCCCCCCGATCTCCCGCGGGCGAGGCTTGACAGCGACCGGATGAAGCAGGTCCTCCTGAACCTCATCAGAAACGGCATCGAGGCGATGCCGGGGGGCGGTGAGCTTGGTATGGCCGCTTCGGCTCATGGAGGATCTCTCATCCTGACGGTCGAGGACCACGGAGAAGGGGTCACCGCAGATCTCCTGCCGAGGATCTTCGAGCCCTACGTCACCACGAAGACAAAAGGGCTGGGGCTCGGCCTCGCGATCGCCAAGCGGATCGTCGAGGTCCACGGCGGCGGGATAGAGGTCGAGAGCAAGCCGGAGCGGGGCAGCCGCTTCCAGATCAAGCTTCCTCTCTAACCCCCCTGCATTCGATCATGTCAAGAAGCCAGGCGGCGGAGATAATCACCGGGAGTCATAATCAGGAACGGGAGGCCGGCTCGAAGCAGTCGCGGGGTGAGAAAGTGTTTCCGGTCCAGGGTCAAGAGGGCTTTGGCCCCGCCCTTCAGGGCGGCTGCCAGGACATGGGCGTCCTTGGGATCGATGATCCGGGACTGGGCGGTGATCTCCTGGGTGGTCGGGGTCTCGACCAGGTCCAGATCGAGGCCGGCGATCTCCTGATAGAATCGGAGCAAGATGTCTTCTCCGAGCTTGTCCCGTATGTTCCGCTCGGCCTCCAGGAGGATGAGACGGCTCCCCACGGCCTTGGCGGAGCCATGCCGGCACAGGGTCAGGATCAGGGACGAGGCCCCGCTTCGGGAGCCGGCCGCAGCGATCAAGACACTGGCATCCAAGAAGAGGCGGGGGGCCGCCGTCACGCCGGCCTCTTCCGGCCGAGCAAGCGGCGGACTTTCCGGGCCGTATGGGGATCGAGCCGGTCCTCCTTGAGGAAGCGTTGGACCTCATCCCGCGCATACTCTCGCAGGGCTGTTTCCTGCGGCATTGGGCGGAGGGGAATGATCTCGATGCGGCCGCCCTTCAGGGTGAGGTTCAGAATGGTTTCGGCATCGATCTTCAACCGGCGTCGAAACTCGACGGGGAGAGTGATCTGCCCCTTCGAAAGGGGGCGAACGAGCTTGGCGAGGGGTTTGTCCCGAAGCATGCCGGCCTCCTGTTTGTCGATTTTCTGAAAAGGAGAATAACGAGAATTCAGGCTCTGGTCAAGCCGCATCGCCCCTGAAATCTCACATCACAAGCGATGGCTGAGCCGTTTCGCATCCTGGTCGTTGACGACGAGCCCGCCCAGCTCGAGCTGGTCGGAGGCTTTCTCGCCAAGCGGGGCTTCGAGGTGGTTCAAGCCGGCAACGGCAGCGAGGCGCTCGCTCGCTTCAGCCGCGAGCCGTTTGATCTCGTCCTGACAGACCAGAAGATGCCGGGTCTCTCAGGCTTTGAGCTGATCGAGAAGGTGAAGGCCCAGAACCCCGAGGCCCCTGTGATCGTCATGACCGCTTACGGCACCATCGAGACTGCCGTCGCCGCCATCAAGGGCGGGGCGGCCGACTATCTCACCAAGCCGCTCAACCTTGACGAGCTGCTCCACAGGCTCCATCAGGTAAGGGAGCGCCAGCGCCTCCTCGCTGAAAACCGCGAGCTGCGCCAGGCCCTCCAGGAGCGCCACCGGGTTGAGGGGATCATCGGTGAAAGCGGCAGGATGCAGGAGGTCCTCTCGCTGGTGAGGCGTGTGGCGCCGAGCGAAGCCACTGTGCTGATCCGCGGAGAGAGCGGGACGGGTAAGGAGCTGATCGCCAGGGCGATTCATTACGCGAGCCCGCGGGCCTCTGGCCCCCTGATCGCCGTCAACTGCGCGGCCCTCCCCGAGGGGCTTCTTGAGTCTGAACTGTTCGGCCACGAAAAGGGCGCTTTCACTGGAGCTGTGGCGGCGCGCAAGGGACGCTTCGAGATGGCCGACGGAGGGAGCCTCTTTCTTGACGAGATCGGCGACCTTCCGCTTCACCTCCAGGTGAAGTTACTCCGCGTCCTCCAGGAGCGGGAGATCGAGAGGGTAGGGTCAAGCCGCCCGATCTCAGTCAACGCGCGCCTCCTGGCCGCCACCCACAGAGACCTTGAGGCTCTCGTCAAGGCCGGCAGCTTCCGCGACGACCTCTACTACCGTGTAAACGTCGTCACGGTCTCGCTCCCGCCTCTCAGGGAGCGGCGGGATGACATTCCACTCCTCATAGACCACTTCGTGAGCAAGTTTTCGGCCTCCAACGCAAAAGCGATCCAGGGGCTTTCGCGCGAGGCGCGTGACCTCCTCCTCCGCTACGACTATCCCGGGAACGTCCGCGAGCTTGAGAACATCATCGAGCGGGCTGTGGTTCTCACCCGCGACCCGGTGATCGGAAGGGCCGACCTTCCCCTGAGCGTCCAGGAGCCTGGCGCCGAGCCCTCCGGCGACGGAGGGCTCACAGCGGCGGTGGAGGGGCTCGAGCGCAGGATGATCCGCGAGGCAATGGCTCGGTCAGGGGGCGTGCAGACGCGCGCCGCCGAAGCTCTCGGGATCAGCGAGAGAGTTCTTCGATACAAGCTCAGAAAATATGGCCTCAGCGGGGAGAGTTGACCCGAGGACAGAAAGGAGCATTCACTATGATGCCGATGGGATGGCCGATGGGAGGCGGGTACGGTTGGGGGTGGGGGCTCTTCGGTCTCTTCTTCATGCTGCTCTTCTGGGTCCTTGTCATCGTGGGGGTGGTCTTTCTCGTCCGCTGGCTCGTTGAGCAGTCGCGCCCCCAGTCTTCGGGAGGCGGGGAGAGCGCCCTCGACATCCTCAAGAAGCGCTACGCCCGCGGCGAGATCAACCGCGAAGAGTTCGAGGCAAAAAAGCGCGACCTGGCCTAGCCCGAGCCCTCGGTGGTCAGCATTCAGCTTCGGGCCGACGGTTGATTGCTGACCGCTTCGGGTGGGGGCATCGCTGTCCCAAGAGGGGCGCTGCCGCCTCACCCCCGCTGACGGGCCCTCTGTCCGCCCTTCCTGCTAACCCCTTTTATTTCTTCACTTTTGGCCTCTCGGTCCAGTGGCACCGGGGTTGCACGGTCCCAAAGTAGCCGCTCGATTTCCGGTTGAGGGGGTCCGGATGAGAGAGAAGAAGGTTTTGGTTCCGCTGGACGGCTCTCAGGAGTCAGAAGCGATCTTTCCTGTGATCGAGGAGATCGCGGGGCCTCTCGACTGGGAGATCGTTCTATTTCAGACTGTCACGATCCCTCCGATGGACGCCATCGGGCTCCAGCACGTCGCCGCGGCTGACGATCTTTTGCTGATGCAGAGCAGGGCCAACGAGTACCTGGAGTATCTGGCTGGGCGGTTGACAGCCAAGGGGATCCGGGCGGTCGCCAAGGTCAGGATCGGCGACGCCACCCGCGAGATACTGGCGGCAGTGGCAGAGGAGAAGGTGGATCTTATCGCTATGACGACACATGGCCGGAGCGGCCTGGGGCGGCTTCTCTTCGGCTCTGTGGCTGAAAACCTGCTCAGGTCTGCCCCGGTCCCGGTTCTTTTGCTGCGCATGACAAAAGAGGCGCTCAAGATGCCGGTTTCAGCGGCGGGGGAGCAGAGCGGGAACCGGAAAGCTGAGAAGAGGTGAGTGTCATGATCTCAGGCATCTCGTCCAGGGCCGACGCTCTGATGATCGACCGGATTCGCCGCGACCTTGCTGCCGAGAGGGTCGGGTGCCACCTCTATCTCTTTGATGAGGTCACCTCGACCAACGAGGTTCTGAGAGACCTGGCTAAGGCAGGGGCGGTCGAGGGGACCGTCGTCCTGGCAGAAAGCCAGAGCGCCGGCCACGGCCGCCTCGGCAAGGCGTGGTACTCGCCCCCCGGAGTGAACCTCTACGCCTCGGTTCTCTTTCGTCCCCCGATCACGCCGCGGGAGCTGCCTGGCTTTTCGTTTATCGCCGGGCTTGCCCTCGCCGACGCCGTCAGGGAGGAGGGGGTGGAGCCCGCAATCAAGTGGCCTAACGACATCCTGGTGGAGCGGAGGAAGGCGGCGGGGAGCCAGATCGAAAGCGCCACTTCAGGCGATCAGGTCGAGCATGTGATCCTGGGGGTCGGGGTGAATCTGAACGTCGGGCGGGCCGACCTCGTCGAGGCTCTCGGAGAGGCCGGGAGGGCGGCGACCTCTCTCTCTGAGGTTGCGGGGCGCGAGATAGATAGAAACGCGTTTACGGCCCGTTTTCTGACACTCCTCGACGAGTGGCACCAGATCTACCTGGCGAAAGGGGCGAGGGCGGTCCTCGATGCCTGGCGTGAGCGCGACATCGTCACAGGCAGACGGGTTTTTGTGAGGGATGGGCGAGAAGCGTACGAAGGCAAGGCCCTCGGGGTGGGTGCTGACGGCTATCTGACGGTGGAGGAGAGCCGGGGCTCGGTCAGGAAGGTCGTGACCGGCGAGATCCGGCTCCTCGATTGAGATGGCGCGCGCGAGGCGCATCCTCCATCCGACAGACTTCTCCCCCGCCTCGGAGCCTGCCTTCGTCAAGGCAGTGGAGATGGCCAGGCATGATAAGGCCCAGCTCCTGGTCGTCCACGTGGTCGCTCCTCCTATTCCTTTCATCGCGGAAGGCTATCTCTCTCCCGGGACATACGAGGAGTTTGAAGCCGCGGCCCGCCGGGACGCAG
>CAZXPE010000012.1:10295-24221 GCA_964642915.1 uncultured bacterium
GGGAGGGCGCCGTGCCCGGTCCTCACAGTCAGGGGGAAGTAGAAAATGTAAGGTTGCTTGACTGATCTGAGCGGGGCGTGTAGCTTATGAAAACTGTGCCCGCTCTGTCAGTTGAGGCTCTCTCTCTCCTCCATGAAATCTCGCTGGCCATCGGCGAGGCCCGCGAGACCGCCCCTCTTCTGAGAAAGATCCTCGAGACCACCGCAAGGGCCATCGGCTGCGACGCCGGGCTGGTCAGGCTCTGGGACAGAGAGCAGCAGGCCCTGGTGCTGAGGGTAACGTTCGGCCTCTCTCCCGAGTTCATTTCAAAGGCCGAGCCTCTCCCCTTGGGTGAGGCGCTGCCAGGCCAGGTGGCAGACAGCCGGGTCACGGCCTGGGTCAGGACTGAAGACCTCCCCGACGTTCCCCTGAAAGGGCTCTTCGAGGCCGAAGGGATCAAGGCCGCTGTTGCTGCGCCCCTCCTCTCTGCCGGAACCCTTGTCGGAGTCCTGGTCTTTCATTCGAGGAGGCCGCGTGACTTCAGCGACTCCGATCTCAAGCTCCTGACGGCGATCGGCAACCAGCTCGGCCCGGTCGTTGAGAACACGAGGCTCCTAGAGGCCAACGCAGAGGTGGCCTATCGGCTGGGTGAGGTCCTCGACATCACCCGCAGGCTCGTCTCTTCGAGGGACCCGAAAGCGCTCCTGAGAGCGATCATTGAAGGGGCGCGCCGTCTCACAGGCGCTCGCTTTGGCGCCCTCGCCATCTTTGACGAGAGCGAGAGGAGGATCGTTGAGTTTATACCCTCGGGGCTCGACGCCGAGACCGAGGCGAGGCTCAGAGCAGGGGGTTTCCCGAGGGGGCGTGGGCTCTTCGCGGCCCTGATGAGCGAGCGCCGCCCGATCCGCCTGGGAGACCTCACCAGAGATCCGAGGCACGAGGGCTTCCCCTCCGGCCACCCCGAGATGCGGACCTTCCTAGGGGTGCCGATCATCTTTGAGGAGCGGCTTCTCGGTTGCCTCTACCTCACAGAGAAGGAGGGGGGAGTCCCCTTTTCCAGAGTTGACGAGCAGTCGACGATTGCGCTTGCGGCTGAGGCCGCAATCGCCATAGAGCAGAGCCGCTTCTACGCCAGAGAGCGCGAGCAGAGGCTCCGCTTGGAGAAGCTCGCTGAGATAGACAGCTCGCTGGCTGGCGAGCTGGACCCTGAACGCCTCCTCCCGGCGATTCTCTCCCGGGCCGTGGAGCTGCTGAAGGGCGAGGGAGGCGGGATCTACTCGTGGGACGAGAGAGGGCAGGCCCTCAAGGCACAGGTCACTCAAGGGTACGGGGAGTGGGTCAATGAGCTTAGGATCAGGCCGGGAGAGGGGGTCGTCGGGAAGGTCTTCCAGGAGCAGCGGGGGATGGTGGTCAACGGCTACCCCGAATGGGCGGGGAGGATAGACGATTTCGCGGGCGAGGGAAGCCAGGCTGTCATCGCCGGCATCCTGGTTTTCGGAGGGGAGACCTTCGGGGTGATAGCCGTTGACAGGCGGACCCCGGACTCACCCTTTACCGAGGAGGACCTTCTCCTCCTCCAGAACCTCGCCACGAGGGCTGCGGCAGCCCTCAACACAGCCCGCCTTGTCAGCTCTCTTCAGGAACAGTTGAGGGCCCTCAAAGAAACGCAGGAGCAGCTTATCCAGTCTGAGAAGCTCAAGGCGCTGGGAGACCTCACTGCGGGAATGGCCCACGAGCTGAACAACCCTTTGTCTGTAGTGATGGGGAGGATTCAGCTCCTTGAGGAAGAGGAGGGTCTTCCCGGCGACACCCGCCACCAGCTCGCCCGGATCAGAGAGCAGGCGGAAAGGATGGCGCGGATTATCGAGAACCTTTTAATCTTCTCACGGCGGCGGACCGAGAGGAAGGAGCCGACTGAGCTGAACCGGGTAGTCGAAAAGGCCCTTGAGCTTCTGGCCCCGTCGCTCAGGAGAGACCAGATCGAGGCGGGCTTCTCTCCTGACCCGGCGATCCCGAGGATCTCAGCCGATTCCTATCAGCTCCAGCAGGTCGTGGTGAACCTGATCCAGAACGCCAGGCAGGCGATGAGGCCGCGCGGCCGCGGCAGGCTCGCAGTCAGGACAATGCGCTGCCCTGAGCCGTCGTGTGTGATGATAGAGGTTGAGGACAACGGCCCGGGGATCCCTCCTGAGATACTCACCAGGATCTTTGACCCGTTTGTGACGACAAAGGAGCCGGGGGAGGGGACAGGGCTCGGCCTCTCAATCTGCCACACCATAGTCTCAGCCCACGGGGGGACTATCAGGGCGGAGAACCTCCCTGAAGGCGGGGCGCGCTTTACCGTGAAGATCCCTGCTCTTCCGCCGCCTGAGCCGCTTTCGGAATCGGTTTCAGCCCGGCTTCCATCCATCGAAGGGGTCAGGGTGCTGGTTGTGGAAGACGAGGCCGCTGTGAGGGAGATGCTTCACGACCTCCTGGGACAGCTCGGGGCAGTGGCTGAGGAAGCCGCCTCGGGGTCAGAGGCGCTCGCCCTGCTTCGCAGGAGCCGGTTCGACTTGGTGACTCTGGATTTCAGGATGCCCGAGATGAACGGACCGGAGGTCTGGGAGCTGATCCGCCGCGACTTCCCGGACCTCCCGATCGTGCTGATCACCGGGGACATCATGGGCCCGGAGGTAGTGGAGTTCGTGAGACGCTCAGGAGCCCCCCTCATCCACAAGCCGTTCTCGCTCGAAGAGGTCCAAAGGGTCATCGCCTCGGCTCTCGGGAGGTAAGCCGCCGGGCCCTTCTCCGACCGGCGATGAGAGAAAAGTCACTGCGCCCCCATCCTCTGTCATGGCAAACTCCGGATAGAAACGGAGGCGCCTATTGATTCGCTGTTGGAGTGCCGAGGCGGCTGAGGAGATCGCGGTCGAGGATTGTTGCTCGTCTTCCGGGCCCGAGCCTGATCGCTCCCTGGCGCTCGATCTGCTTGACGGCCCTGGTCGCCACCTCGCGGACGCTCCCGACCATCGCGGCCAGCTCCTGCCTGGTTGGGAGAGAGAGAACCTGGCCGCCCTCCGAGAGCCTGAGAAGCACTCCTGCGACCCTGGAGATGACATGGCGGAGAGAGAGATCACCGACGAGGCTCGACATCTGGCGGAGCCTGGAGGCAAATGCTCTGGTCGCTGCCAGGGCGATCTCGGGGTAGCTCCTCATCAGGTCGAGGAGGGCTTCCCTCGGCACGAGGAGGATCGTCGTCGGCTCCACTGCCTGGGCGTTGGCGGGGCTCGGGCCGCCGTCGAAGGTGGCAACGTCGTTGAAGGAGTGGCCCGCGGTGACGTGGTGGAGGATCTGCTCTTTGCCGTCGGCCGAGCTTTTGAATATCCTGACTCTCCCGGAGGAGACGAGGTAGAGGCCTCGGGCCGGCTCACCCTCCGCGAAGATGAGGGTGTCCTTCTTGTAGCTCCGCCTGACAGCGCGGCTGACGATGACTGAGAGTGCCCTCGCCGGGAGAGAGGCGAAGTAGGGGTGGCGTTTGAGGATCGCGGGAGGATCGATCGTTTTCGTCTCCATGAGGAAGCAAGTATAACACCCGGCAACCTGGCCGGGTTAAGGTGAGCTCCTGAGGGAGCTTCAGAAAGGAAGGAGAGAACAATGGCTGGAACCGTTCTTGACGTGAGGGCGATGACGCCGCGTGAGCGGCATCCTAAGATCTTCGAGGCCTATGACAGGCTCAACCCGGGGGAGAGCTTCGTCCTGGTGAACGACCACGACCCCAGGCCGCTCTACTACCAGTTTGCCGCAGAGCGCCACGGAAGCTTCACGTGGCAGTATCTGGAGGAGGGGCCGGAGGTCTGGCGGGTCGAGATCGGGAAGAAGTGAGCGTGACGTCGCCCGCTCGTCGGCGTCTGCCGTTCATGGCCCTGGCGGGGATCTCCCTCCTGACGGCCCTCTGGGGAGGTCTCGCCCGCCTTGGGTGGCCTCTGCCCCTGCCGTCGCCGGCCCTTCTCCCAGGCCACGGCCCTCTCTTTGTCGTCGGCTTTCTGGGGACTATGATCGGCCTTGAGCGGGCAGTGGCCCTCAAGCGTTGCTGGGCTTACGGGGCCCCTATCTTCGCCGGAGCGAGCGCTCTCGCGCTCCTCGCGGGCTTCTCGCCGCATCTGGCTCATGCTCTCGCAGCCGCCGCAGGCGCGCTTCTCGTCTCGATCTTCGTTTTCCTTTACCGCCGGCAGGCCGAGATCTATCTCGCAACGATGGGAACGGGGGCGCTCCTCTGGCTGGTTGGAACTCTTCTCTGGCATGGAGGCTATCCTCTCTACCGTGTGGTTTTCTGGTGGATCGGGTTCCTGGTCCTCACTATTGCCGGAGAGAGGCTTGAGCTTACCCGGCTGATGAGGCCCTCGACGCTGAGCCGCGCTGCGTTTCTCATCGCCTGCGGTCTCTTCGTCCTGGGGCTCATCACCGGACTTGCTTCCCACGAGGCGGGCGTCAGGCTGGGTGGCGCAGGGCTCCTCGCTCTGGCCGTCTGGCTTCTCAAGCGCGACATCGCATGGCGCAACCTCAGCCAGGAGGGCCTCTCCCGCTTTATGGCCGTCTGCCTCCTCTCGGGCTATCTCTGGCTCGGTGTCGGAGGTCTCCTGTGGCTTTTCATGGGAGGGTCCTTCTACGCCGGTCCGGCTTACGACGCCATGGTCCACGCGATCTTTCTCGGCTTTGTCTTCTCGATGATCTTCGGCCACGCCCCGCTGGTCCTCCCGTCAGTCATGGGGGTCGCCCTTCCGTTCAGGCGCGCGTTCTACGGCCACTGGGCTCTGCTTCACCTCTCGCTGGCTCTCAGAGTCGGCGGGGGCTTAGCTGGCGGGGCGGCGGCGCTGAGATGGGGAGGGTTGCTTAACGGGGTGGCTATCCTCCTCTTTCTGGTGAATAATGTCAGGGCTGTCAGGTCGGCGCGGCAGGAGTGAAAGATGGGAGCCACAAAAGAGGAAGTGCTGGAAGCGCTCAAGGGGATCTATGATCCCGAGATCCCCGTGGACATCGTGAACCTGGGGCTCATCTATGACGTGGCGATAAACGGGGAAAAGGTGAGCGTCAGGATGACCACCACCTCTCAGGGGTGCCCTGTCGGAAATTACCTCGCCTCCGAGGCAGAGAAAGTGGTTCGGAGGATCGAGGGAGTCAAGGAGGCGAGCGTCGAGCTTGTGTGGGACCCTCCGTGGAGCCCTGAGATGTTGAGCGAAGAGGGGAAACAAAAACTCGGATGGACTTGAAGCTAAAACACCAGCAGCTAAAGAGGAGACGATCATGAAGAAGAACATTCCGCTAACGAACAGCCCTCACTCCCACCATGAGGGAGCCACGCCGACTGGCGTTCTCAAGCACGAGCACGAGGTGATACTGAGGGCGCTCGGGCTCCTGGAGCGCTTCGGCGGGGACCTCGAGGCGGGGAAACCAGTTGACAGGGAGGGTCTCAAGTGGCTCATCGACTTCTTCCGCACCTTCGTTGACCGCTGCCACCACGGCAAGGAGGAGCAGCACCTCTTCCCCGCCATGGAGCGATACGGCATCCCGCGGGAGGGAGGTCCTGTCGGGGTGATGCTCTACGAGCACGAGGAGGGGCGTGGGTTCATCAGGGCGATGGCTGAGGGCGACGACATGAAAGCCGCCCAGGCGATATGCGCCTATGCTTCGCTCCTCCGTCCCCACATAGACAAGGAGAACGGGATCCTTTACGTCCTCGCGGATCAGGTCATTCCCGATGAGGAGCAGCACGCTCTGGTCCGCGCCTTCGACGAGATGGAGGAGAAGGTCGTCGGCCCCGGCATCCACGAGATGCTCCTGGCAAAGCTCGCCCAGCTCGAAGGGCGCTGAGACGGGAATTTTCACGGCGTAGAAGAGAACCCGGAGCAACGGAGGCATCGTTTCATGGCTTCGTAGTGGTGAAGGGAGGGACCAGCCATGGGAATCTCCGCCATCGACATCGCATCCATTCCGGCCTTTTCGACACTGCGCCTGGAAGCGCTGGAGGTGATTCAACGGGTGGTTGTCGAGCGGACGTTTTCTCCGGGGCAGATCATTTTTCTGGAGGGGGAGCGTAGCCGCGGGCTCTGGTTCCTCAAGGAAGGGCGGGTCAAGATATTCAGGATGTCCGCAGGCGGGCGCGAGCAGGGCCTCTGCCTCATGCGGGCGGGGATGTGCTGCGGCTGCCCGCTCTTCTACGGCGAGACTAACCCCGCCTCAGCCCAGGCTCTCGATGCCGTTACCCTCTACTTCATCGAGGGTGAGATCGCCCTGAGCTTGGCCGACCGCTATCCTGAGCTTTGCCGGGCCCTCTTCGGGATCTTCGCCAGGGGGGAGAAGATCCTCTCATCTCTGGTGGTAAGCCTCTCCTGCTCCCGCCTGATCAGGAGGCTCGCCAAGATCCTTCTGGACCAGATCGACGGGTCCCGCTTCTCACTGACCCTGAGCCACCAGGAGTTGGCCGGCCTCGCCGGAACGAGCAGGGAGGTAGTCAGCCGCTGCCTGGAGAGGCTTCAGAAGGAAGGGGCGATCGATCTGGGGAGGAAGAGGATAACCGTCCTGGACGCCGAGAAGCTGGAGGCCATGGCCCGCTAAAGACAGTAGGACTTTGGTCACAGAAAGGGCCACCCGCAACGTGTACAACGGGCGCGGATGGCCCTTTCATTTTCACTTAGCCAAACCGAGGTAGCGCCAGTGGGCGGCCGCATTCGCGCGCTCAAAGCCATCCCGCTCTTTGCCGGGCTGACGGCGCCTGAGCTTGAGAGGCTCAGCCGGATCATCGAGGAGCGGACGTTCGAGAAGAACCAGGTCATCAACCGGGAGGACATGCCCTGGGAAGGGCTCTACATCGTCAAGTCCGGCAGGGTGAAGCTCGGCAAGAGGTCGATGGGGCGCGAGCTGACAGTGACGATCTTGGAGGCTGGGGAGCCGCTCACGTTCGCCCCGCTCTTTGAGGGCGGGACGAACGTGTTCACGACCCAGGCCCTGGGCCGGGTCAGCGCGTACTACCTGGCCGAGCGCGATGCCCGGGCCTTCGTCTCGGACCACCCGCCGGTGCAGAGGGCCCTGCTGCGCACCCTGAACCGGCGGCTCCGCCATCTGGTCGCCCTCGCCAGCGAGGTCTCCTTCACGGGGGTGAACGCGCGGCTGGCCTCCTGGATCCTGGAGCAGTCCCGGACCAAAGGCATCCGAACAGGCCGGGGGATCGCGATCAAGCGGGACCTGAGCCTGAGGGAGCTGGGCTCCCTGATGGGGACGGTGCGAAGGGTTCTCTCCCGCTCGCTGGCGGAACTCAAACAGGACGGGGTCATCGAGGTGACCCCGGACCGGATCGTCATCCTGGACCAGGAGCGATTGAAGGCGATCGCCCAGGGGCCCTAGCCCGCCCAAAGGAGGCACGAACGTGAAGACTCGAGCATACGCCAGCGCCGTGGGTGCACTCACGCTTCTCTTCCTCGCCGCGGGCTTCTCGCCCCCGGCGACTGCCCAGGAACGGGCGAGGCTCGCGTTGGCGCCGGAGGTTCCCCCGCCGGTCAGGCGGGCCGAGTCGGCGCTCGTGGTCGTCGAGCTGGAGGCGATCGAGAAGCGCGGCCCCCTGGCCGAGGGCGTGGAGTACGAGTTCTGGACCTTCAACGGCCATGTCCCGGGGCCATTCATCCGGGTCCGCGCCGGGGACACCCTGGAGGTCCGGTTCAGGAACAACAAGGGCAACAAGGTCGCCCACACCATCGATCTCCACGCCGTCACGGGGCCGGGAGGCGGCGCGGAGGCGCTGATGGCGAAGCCCGGGGAGGAGCGGGTCGCCCGCTTCAAGGCCATCAATCCGGGGCTGTACGTCTACCATTGCGCCGCTCCTCCGGTTCCCGCCCACATCGCCAACGGGCTTTACGGCCTGATCCTCGTCGAGCCCCCGCAGGGTCTGCCCAAGGTGGACCGGGAGTTTTACGTCTTCCAGAGCGAGTTCTACACCGATGGCGAGATCGGCGAGAAGGGGTTCCAGGCCTTCTCCTCCAAGAAAGGCGCAGCCGAGAGACCTGAGTACGTGGTCTTCAACGGGCGGGTGGAATCGCTGGTGGGGAAAGGCGCCATGAAGGCCAAGGTCGGCGAGACGGTCCGCATCTACTTCGGCAACGGTGGGCCGAACCTCGTCTCTTCGTTCCACGTGATCGGGGAGATCTTCGATAGCGTGTACCGGGAGGGCGCCATCTCCGGGCCCGACACCAACGTCCAGACCACCCTGGTTCCCGCCGGCAGCGCCTCCATCCTGGAGTTCAAGCTGGAGGTGCCCGGCAACTACATCCTCGTGGACCACAGCATCTTCCGAATTGAACGGGGCGCCGTCGGGATCCTCCAGGTCGATGGGCCGGAGGCGCCCGAGATCTTCAAGAAGCTCAAGTGAGGAGGGGTTCCACGGCATGAACAGACCCGGAAACGCGCTGGCAACGCTCACCGTCATCCTCTGGGGATCGCTCGCGGGGGTGGCATTTGGATATGAAGTTATCGAGGTCAAACAGGGAGGGACCATCCAGGGCAAGGTGCGCCTGGAGGGCCCGCCCCCGCCCCCCAAGACGTTCACCATCACGCAGGATCGTGACGTGTGCGGCAAGACCGCGACGCAGCCGGGGGCCGAGGTTTCTGGAGGGGGCGTCAAGAACTCCATCGTCATGATCCGGGAGATCAAGAAGGGCAAAGGCTTCGACTTTCCCAAGCCGATCCTGGATCAGAAGGGGTGCCAGTTCCAGCCGCACGTCGTCCTGATGGCGCCGGGCGAGCTGACCGTCACCAACAGCGACGGGGTCACGCACAACGTCCACACCAAATCGGCCCACGAGGCCAACAGGCTCAACATCACGATGCCCAGGGTCAGGCGCCAGGCGAGCACCACGCTGCAGCAGCCGGAGATCATCTCCGCCATGTGCGACGCCCACGGCTGGATGAAAGCCTTCATAGTGGTGGCCGGCCACCCCTACCACGCAGTCACCGGGGACGGGGGCGGTTTCACGCTCGACGGGGTTCCGCCGGGGCGCTACACGCTCGAGGTCTGGCACGGGGAGCTGGGGAAGCTGAATCACGAGGTCGTTGTCGAGGCCGGGAAGGTGAAGGAAGTGGAGTTCAAGTACAAGCGATAACGTCCGGTTTCCGAGGGAGGGGAGCATGGCCGAACAGAGGGGGAGAGAGCCGTTTTGGTTCGATATCTGGTTTTGCCTTGTTCTGAGCAACGTTTTCTTCGTTGTCGTCTACTACCTTTGGGGTTTGTTTGACATTAGCCAGATTCCGGCGCGGTGAGGAGGGTGAGAGATGATCACTTCACCTGAAAGCGGCTGGTGGCGGGAGAAGGTGGAACCGCTGGAGAAGGTCTGGATCGTCCTAGCGTTCATCCTGATTGTCGGCTTCGCCACAGCTTCAATGCCTGTGTGGCATGCGGTCGGAAAGCAGAACGCCCACGGAGATTCCTACCGGGTGAATCCCAAGAAGTTCGAGGAGGAGACCGAGCGCTTCGTCCAGAAGTACAAGATCGGTGAGGAAAAGGGGATACCGGTGGTGGCGCCCCCTCCCGGGAGCGACATCTATCTCTTCGGGACCAAGTTCTTCTGGTACCCGATTCTCAAGCTCAAGGCGGGGGAGCGGTACAAGCTCCATGTCTCCTCGCTCGACATGCTCCACGGCTTCTCGCTCCACCCTCACCAGTGGAGCATCCAGACCTATCCGGGCTACGAGTGGGTCCTGCCGTTCACGCCCGACAAGCCCGGCGTGTATACCCTCGTCTGCAACGACTACTGCGGCATCGGGCACGAAAAGATGCTTGGCCAAATGATCGTGACGAAGTGAGGTGAGCCGCGATGGCTGAGATCGGAGCCGTGAGAACTTGCCCCGTGACCGGGTTCAGCGTGTTCAAGGAGGCGGAGCGCCTCATCAAGGCCAATGCTGTGACGGCGGTGGTGGCCCTTCTCGTGGGTGGCATCGCTGCCCTGATGATCCTGCTGACGCGCGTCACGGGGCTGCTGAGCCCTCCGCCGTATTACCTGTTCCTGGCTGAGCATGCCTGGAACATGCTCATCTTCTGGATCATCTTCTTCGAGGTGGCCATCCTCTACTTTGCCGGCTCCGTCATGCTCTCCTCCAGGCTGGCTGCGCCCAAGACCGCGTGGTTCGCGTTCCTCTTCATGGTCGTGGGCGCCGTCATCGTCGATCTCTCGATCTTGAGGGACGAGAACAACTACCTCACCTTCGCCCCCTACCCGCCGCTCAGGGCGACCCCGGAGTTCTACCTCGGGGCGAACCTCTTCGCTGTCGGCGCCGTTCTTGCTGTGATCGTCTTCTTCGCCACCATCTACGTCGCCAAGAAGGAGCGGGCCTACCAGGGCTCCTTGCCCCTTGTCGTCTACGGCGCAGCCGTCGCCGCGGTGCTGACGGTCGGGACGCTGCTCTTCGGGGTCATCTCCTTCGTCCCGGCCTTCCTCTGGTCTGCCGACGTCGTGACGTCCCTTGACCCGTTCAAGTGGAAGCTGGCGTTCTGGGGGTACGGGCATGCCTCCCAACAGATCAATCTGGCGGCGATGATCTCGATCTGGTACCTCCTGGCGTACCTGACCGTGGGCGGCACGACTCCCAGCGAGTGGGCCTCCCGATTCGCCTTCGTGCTGTATGTCATCGCCATCCAGTTAGGTTCGGCGCATCACCAGCAGACCGAGCCCACGACGGCGCTCTCCGCGGCGTGGAAGTTTATCAACACCGGCTACCTGATGCATATAGCGGTCCTCGCGAGCTTCATCCACGCCTTTGCCGTGCCGGGCGCTGTGGAGCGAGGGATGAGGGGACGGGGCTACGTCCACGGGCTCTTCGAGTGGGTGCGGAAGGCCCCCTGGGGGAACCCGGCCTTCTCGAGCCTCGTCCTCTCGGTGACGCTCTTCGGTTTTCTCGCCGGGACCACCGGGGTGATCGCGGGCACCGAGCAGATCAACCTCCGCTGGCATAACACCATGGGCATCCCCGGTCACTTCCACGCCACCGTGGTTGCCGGGACGACCATGGCCTTCATGGGAATTACCTGGTATGTCCTCCCGCTCATCTTCAGGCGAAAAATTGTCGGGGAGCCCCTGGCGAAGCTCCAGCCCTGGCTCTATGGCTTCGGGCTCGCGTTGCTGACCACCGGGTTCATGTGGGCCGGAGTCGTGTATGGTCTTCCGCGGAGGCAGCCCGACATCTTCAAGTTCGGCGACTCCCCCCTGGCCTTCACCTACGAGCCAGGGCTTTTCATGGCGCTCGGCGTCGCCGGCCTCGGAGGGCTCCTGGCCATCATCGGCGGGGCGCTCTTCGTGCTGCTGGTCGTCGGCACGGTCCTGGCGGGGAAGAAGCTCTCCGACGCGGAGCTGGTCGAGGTGCTCCCGAAGCCGCCTCAGGTCCGGTCAAACCCGGGGCATCAGCCCCACGTGACTGTCAAAGGCACGTTTGTCCTCGCCCTCATCTTCTGGGTCTTCTTTGCCGCGACGTACCTCGGAAACTGGTTGTGGCTCTCGCGGGCCTGGCCCCTCGGGCGCTAGCCGGATGCTTCGTCTGCTGGCAGGGTGGCTGGGCCTCTCGCTCGGCTCGCTGGTCATCGCGGGGATCTTCGCCCTCCTCGTGGCCCTGACCCGCACACCGGCGGTCCAGCTCTTACCGAGCCCGCACCTCTTCCGCACCGCCCTCGTGGGCCATGTCACCTTCGCCCTCCTGGTCTGGTTTACCTCCTTCGCGGGAGTCCTCTGGGTCTGGCTCGCGTTTGAGACCGGCTACCGGCTGCCAGTGAGGACCAGCACGGCGGCCCTCGGGATGGCCGTAGCCGGCTCAGTCCTCCTGGCCCTGCCCGTCCTCGCGGGGTCAGGAGAGGCCTACCTCAACGACTACATCCCCGTGATCGACCACCCCCTCTTCTGGGCGGGCCTCCTGGCGGTAGGTGCGGGGGTGAACCTCCAGGCCCTGGCGTATCTCGCCGCCTGGCTCAGGGGGCGCCGGCCGGAGGATCCGCCGGAGGCCCTGGGGCTGGCCGTGGGAGCCGTGGCGGTGGTGCTGGCGGCGCTCACCGTGGCCGTCGCCGCGGTCGCCATGGACCCCGGCGCCCCCGTCGCCCTCAGATGGCGCGCCCTCTTCTGGGGAGGCGGGCACGTCCTGCAGTTTCTCTACGTGATCGGGATGGCCTCGGCGTGGCTGATCGCGGTGAGGCTGGCGCTGGGCCGGGCCGCTCTTTCCCCCCGCGGGCTCAAGGCAGCGTTCGCCGCGTTTCTGCCCTTCATCGCTGCCGCGTTCCTGGCCTACTTCGTCTGGACCCCTGTCGAGTTGCTGATCAACCGGGTGGTCTCTTGGACCACGGCCTTGGGCCTGGGGGCGCCGACCCTGTTCCTGGCGGTGCAGGTCGCCCGCTGCCTCCGTGAGCGGCGGGGGAGGCTGCCCTGGCAGGAGCCGGCCTTTTCCGGAAGCGCTCTGAGCCTGGTCCTGTTCACCGTGGGCGGGCTGATGGGGCTCTTGGGCTTTCACAACGACCTCCGCGTCCCGGCCCACTACCACGGGATGGTCGGCGCGGTGACCCTGGCCTACATGGGGCTCACCCCCGCGCTCTTGCGACTGACCGGGAACCCGCTGTGGAGACCCGGGCTGGCGCGGGTCCAGCCCTACGTTTACGGCGTCGGCGTGCTGGCCATCATGCTCGCGCTCCACTGGGCGGGCGTCATGGGAGCCCCCCGGAAGACCTTCGGCTTCTCCTGGGCCGGCACCGGGGCGCTGGTGGCCATGAACGTCATGGGGATCGGCGCCCTCCTGGCGGTTCTCGGAGGGCTGGCCTTCGTGCTGAACATGGGGGTGACGTTCCTCCGCCGCCCCAGGGAAGAAGACCAACGATGCGCCGCGCTCACGCAGAACCCCTGACCCTTCGGGATCGCACCCTGGCGGCCTCGTGGCCCCTGGCCGCGCTGGCCCCCTACGTGGAGTGCCTGAAGCTCAGGATCGGGGTCTTCATCGGCATGAGCGCCGTGCTGGGCTACCTGGTCACCATGCCGGGAACTCCCTCCTCACGGGACCTGAGCCTGCTCTTTCTGACCATCGTCGCCGGCGCCGCGGGGGCCGGCGCCCTGAACCACTTCCTGGAGCGGGACCTCGACGCGCTCATGCCGCGCACGGCCCGGCGCCCGCTCCCCTCGGGGCGGATCCGCCAGGCGTGGCACGTGGTGGCGCTGGGGCTGGGGCTTGTCCTCCTGGCCGTGAGCCTCGCCCTCTGGCGGCTCCACCCGCTGGTCGGGCTCCACGTCTTCCTGGGGGTGTTCACCTACGTGGTGATCTACACGGTCTGGCTCAAGCGCCGGAGCTGGCTGAACGTGGTCATCGGAGGGTTGGCCGGGAGCTTCGCGGTCCTCGGCGGCGGCTCGCTCGCTCGCCCCGAGCTCTGCCTGCCGCCCGTCCTCTTCTCTGCGGTGCTCTTCTTCTGGAGCCCGTCCCACTTCTGGAGCCTCGCCATTGCGTACAGGGAGGAGTACGCGCGGGCCAGGATCCCCATGCTGCCGGCGGTAAAAGGGGAGGCCTGGGCCGCCCGGGGGATCCTGCTGAATACCGCCGGCCTCCTCATCTTCAGCGCGCTGCCCGTGCTCCTGGGGTTCCTCGGGCCCGCGTATCTCCTGGTGGGGGTCGTCGGCGGAGGGTCGTTGCTCCTCTGGCGGAACCTCCAGCTTCTGAGGAACCCCGCCGACAAGCGGCTGGCACTCAAGACCTTCATCGCGTCCAACTGCTTCCTGCTCCTGGTGTTCCTGGGTGTTGTCCTGGACTTCGTCACCAGGCAACGTTAGCCGCGGCTTCCTCGTCCTCGGGCTGCTCGCCCTGCCGCTGGGACCCGCCTCCGCCCAGGAGGTGAAGAAGTTCGTGCTGACCGTCGAGGAGAAGCGCATCGACGTGGGCGAAGGGTTCCGCTACGACGCCTGGACCTTC
>CAZXPE010000013.1:0-1650 GCA_964642915.1 uncultured bacterium
GCTGTCGGCAGCCCCATTGCCACCTCGCGGGCAAACGTGGGTCCGGAGAGCACCGCTGCCTGGCTTCCGGGGGCAATCTCTGCGATAAGCTCGGACATCCTGCGAGGGCCGTCAGGGTCCAGCCCTTTTGTGGCAGAGAGGAGCGCTCCCCCGGGCAAGAGGCTCGGCGCAGCGGCGGCGAGCACCTGGCGAAAGGCGTGAGAGGGAACAGCCAGGATCACCAGGCCGGCCCCCGCCATAGCTTCCTCAATCGAGTGAGTTGCAGTAACGCCCGGCGGGAGAGGGATCCCAGGCAGGTACCAGGGGTTTTCTCCGCGCGAGCGGATGAGATCAACCAGCTCGGGCGAGCGGGCCCAGAGGCGGGGGCAAGCTCCGAGCCTGGCGAGGTGGACGGCGAGGGTGGTCCCCCAGCTCCCCCCGCCGACGATTGCCACCGCTTCGCCGGACGTCACGAGGCCTGCACCCGCGCGCCCAGCTTTCGTTCGGTGCCTGAGAGAAGTCGGGCGATGTTCTCCCTGTGACGCGCCACCACAATCACCGCCGTCGCCGCCGCTGCGAGAGCTGACGCCGGAGGATACCCGAGAAGGAAGATGACAGTAGGAAGGCACGCCGCAGCCGCCATCGAGGCGAGCGAAACGTAACGGGAGACCGCGGCAACCGCCGCCCAGACAAGCGCCGCCAGGGCTGTGGCCGCCGGCGCGAGAAACAGGAAGGCTCCAAGCCCTGTCGCCACGCCCTTGCCGCCGGCAAACCTCAGGAAGACGGGCCAGCAGTGGCCGACAACGGCGAGGAACGCCCCGGCTGCGGCCCATCCATGCTCGGGGCCGCCGAGAGAGCCGGCAAGCCAGGAGCCTCCCCACCCTTTGGCGGCGTCCCCGAGAAGCGTGACCACGGCCGGAGCGGCGCCCACTGTCCGGAGGACGTTGGTGGCTCCGATGTTACCGCTCCCGTGGGCGCGGATGTCCACCCGGCCGGCCACCCTCGCCACCATGTACCCGACAGGAACCGCGCCCAGGAGATAGGCGGCCACGAGACCGAGGATGCTCAGGGCCAACGCTCGGGTTCCCTCACCAGGGCGTGGTAATCGGTCTTCCTGAAGAAGCGGACGAAGTAGTCAACCCCGGAGACGACGGTCAGGATCAGCGCCACCCAAAGCGCGGCTGAGGAGATCCAGTGAAACGTCACGAAATGCTCCGGCACCCCTTTCTCAAAGATCAGGAGCGCGATGGCAACGTACTGGGTCGCCGTCTTGTATTTTGCCATCTCGGACGCGGACACGATGACGCCCACCGAAGCCGCGATGCCCCGGAGCCCGGTCACCGCGATCTCCCGCCCGATGATGATCATGACCATCCATGCGGGGACCTTCTCGATCTGCACCAGAGAAATGAGGGCCGCCGCCACCAGGAGCTTGTCGGCCACGGGGTCGAGGAGCTTCCCCAGCGTGGTCACCTGGTTTCGCCTGCGCGCGATGAGGCCGTCCAGCCAGTCCGTGAGGGACGCGGCGACGAAGATCGCAGAGGCGATCAGCGCGTGGACGCGCGAGGACGAGATAAGGAACACCATCAAAAGGGGGACCAGCACGATGCGGGCGAGCGTCAAGCTGATCGGGAGGTTCACCGCATCAACCGCCTACGGAGCAGGATGAAG
>CAZXPE010000013.1:1750-22065 GCA_964642915.1 uncultured bacterium
CCTTTATCGGTCTCTGAGGGCCCTGATCCTGAGCCGCAGGGCGTTAAGGTTGATGAACCCCTCGGCGTCCTTCTGGCGGTAAACCTGATCGGCCTCGAAGGTGGCGAAGTCCGGCCGGTAGAGCGAGCGCGGCGACTTCCGGCCGGCGACAGTCACGTTTCCCTTGTAGAGCTTGACTCTGACGGCGCCCGTCACGTCTTTCTGGGCCTCGTCCATGAACCTCTGGAGCGCCTCCCGTTCGGGAGCGAACCAGTAGCCGTAGTAGATCATCTCGGCGTAGCGGGAGATCAGGGAGTCGCGCAGGTGAAGGATTTCCCGGTCCACCGTCAAGGACTCGATAGCCCGGTGGGCCGCGTGAAGGATCGTTCCGCCCGGCGTTTCGTAGACACCTCGGGACTTCATGCCGACGTACCGGTTCTCCACCAGATCCACGCGGCCGACACCGTGCTCCCCTCCGAGCCGGTTCACACGCTCCAGGAGGGCCGCGGGAGAGAGCCGCTGGTCATCGACCGCGACAGGCGCCCCTGCCTCAAAGTCAATCGTGACGTAAGCCGGAACGTCCGGGGCTGATTCCGGTGAATTCGTGAGGAGAAACATCTTCTCCGGAGGCTCAGCCCACGGGTCTTCCAGTATCCCTCCCTCATACGAGATATGGAAAAGGTTCCGGTCGGTGCTGTAGGGACGGTCAGCGGTGACCGGGACGGGGATGCCGTGGCGCTCGGCGAACGCGATGAGGTCCGAGCGCGAGTTGAGGTTCCACTCGCGCCAGGGGGCGATCACCCGTAGATGCGGGGCCAGGGCCGCGTACGCTAGCTCGAAGCGGACCTGGTCGTTGCCCTTGCCGGTGGCGCCGTGGGCGACCGCGTCCGCGCCTTCGCTCAAGGCGATCTCCACCTGCCGCTTCGCGATCAGCGGCCTGGCTATGGAGGTGCCGAGGAGGTATCCGGCCTCGTACACGGCGTTCGCGCGGAGCATGGGGAAAACGAAGTCTCTGACGAACTCCTCGCGCAGGTCTTCGATGACTGCCCGCGCGGCCCCGGTCTTGAGCGCCTTGTCCTTGACGGTCAGGAGCTCCTCCCCCTGTCCCAGATCCGCGCAGAACGCTATGACCTGGCAGCCGTAGGTCTCGGTCAGCCAGCGCAGAATGACCGAGGTGTCGAGTCCGCCGGAGTACGCCAGCACGACTTTCTTCGGATTTGAAGACATAGGGCGGCCCCGGTTCAGGCAGGCGGTGAGATCTGGAACCCCGCCTCTCCTTGCTTAGCAGGTTTCGGAGCGGTCTTGTAAAACGTGATGCGCTTGATGCTGAAGTACGGCGAGAGAACCAGCCTCGCGCCATGCGCTTCGTCGTGGACCGTCATCGCCAGCCATCCCTCCCGGGTCTGCTCGATGGCCCTCACGTACACCGGCCCCTCGTCCAGCAAAAATTCAACAGCCGGAGAGTCGGTCTTGTAAGATCGGGCGAACTCCCTGACCAGGTCGGGGAAATGTCTTTCGAAGAATATCCGGTCAAACATCGCCTCCTCCGAGCAGAGAGAGGAGAACGGCCTTCTGAACGTGAAGCCGGTTCTCCGCCTGCGCGAGGACGATGGACTGCGGGCCATCCAGCACCTCGTCTGTGATCTCCTCGCCGCGATGGGCCGGCAGGCAGTGCATGACGCGGGCCCCGGGCTTCGCCTCGGCGAGAAGGGCCCGGTTGATCTGGTAGTCCCGAAAGGCCGTCCGGCGGGTCTCGGCCTCGGCCTCCTGGCCCATGCTGGTCCAGGTATCGGTGTACAGGGCATCGGCGTCTCGGGCCGCCGCCAGCGGGTCCCCGGCCAACTCAATCCGCCCCCCCCGTGCCCGGGCCGTGGCCACGATCCCCGGGTCCGGCCCGTAGCCGGCAGGCGTCGCGACGGTCATCGTGCTCCCAAAGAGCCCGGCAAGCAGGATCAAGGAGTGGCAGACGTTGTTCCCATCTCCGACCCAGGTCAGCTTGAACGTCTTGAGATCCACTCCCTGTTCGAGCAGCGTGAAGAAGTCAGCCAAAGCCTCGCAGGGGTGTTCCCGATCGCTCAAGGCGTTGATCACCGGGATGCCCGCATACTGAGCTAGCTCTTCTACTGTCGCGTGGCAGAAGACGCGGGCCGCGATCCCGTCGACCCAACATTTCAGATTCCGGCCCACGTCGGCGACGGATTCCCGCACCCCCATCTGGATATCACCGGGAGCCAAGTAGACCGCATGGCCGCCGAGCTGGACCATCCCTACCTCAAAGGTCACCCGGGTGCGGAGGGATGGCTTCTCGAACACCAGGGCCAGCGTGCGGCCCGCCAGAGGCAGGGAGCGATCCCGCGCCTTCTGGCGGGATTTCAGCTCCGCGGCCAGGTGGAAGATCTCCTCCGCCTCGGCGCGCGTGAGGTCCTGGATAGAAAGGATGTGCATCACGCCCCGCACGACGCCAGTGCCCTGTCGAGGATCGAGAGCGCCCGCTCGCAAACCCTCTCGTCAACGATGAGAGGAGGAGCAAGCCTCAGGACCATATCGCCGGCGGCGAGAACGAGCAGGCCAGCCTCGCGGCACGCGTCCACGACAGGGGCGGCCGGCTGAGCCAGCTCCACGCCGATCAGGAGCCCCTTTCCCCTGACCTCCTTGATCGAGCTGTGGCGGGCCTTCAACCGGCTGATCCCGTCCATCAGCCGCTTCCCCATCAGCGCCGCCCTTTCAGGAAGCTTCTCATCGAGCAGCGTCGTCAGCGTGGCAAGGCCGGCAGCCGTAGCGAACGGATTCCCTCCGAAAGTCGTCCCGTGGTTCCCGGGAGTGAACGCTCCCGCCACGGCCTCCGTGGCCAGGGTGGCCCCGATCGGGACTCCGTTGGCAAGCGCCTTGGCGACAGTCATGATGTCGGGCGCAATTCCAGAGTGCTGGTAGGCCCAGAGCTTTCCGCTCCGGCCCATGCCTGTCTGGACCTCGTCCAGGACGAGAAGGGCTCCGGCTTCGTCGCAAAGCTTTCTCAGGCCGGGAAGATAGCCGTCGTCGGGGACGTTGATGCCGCCCTCGCCCTGGATCGGCTCGACGAGGACCGCGGCCGTGCGGTTGTCCAGAGCCCGCTCCACAGCCCGCAGATCGTTGTACGGAACATACTTGAACCCCGGCACCATCGGCTCGAAGCCGTGGTGATACTTCTCCTGGGCCGTCGCCGTCACCGCGGCGAGGGTGCGGCCGTGAAAGCCGCCGCGCATCGTGATGATTTCGAAGCGGTCGCTGGCCCCGGTCTCCTTGGCGTATTTCCTGGCCAGCTTGATGGCGGTCTCGTTGGCTTCGGCACCCGAGTTCGAGAAATAGACGCGGGAAGCGAACGAATGCTCGCAGAGGAGCCTGGCCAGGTGGATCTGCTGGGGAATGTAAAAGTAGTTTGAGACGTGGACCAGCGTTGCGGCCTGCTCCTGCATGGCCCCGACCACTTTCGGATGGCAGTGGCCGAGGGCCACCACGGCGATTCCTCCGGCGAAGTCGAGGTACTCCTTCCCGTCGGAGTCCCAGACACGCACGCCTTCCCCCCTGACAAGACAGACCGGGTAGCGCTTGACGAAGTTCATCAGGTACTTCGCCGACCACTCCATCAAGGTCTTGGTGTCCACAGCCCTATCCTGCTCTTTCACGTTTCGCTCTCCAGTACGATCTCGGTGCCGATTCCCTCCTTGGTAAACAGCTCCAGGAGGATGGCGTGGGGAACGCGGCCGTCGATGATGTGGGCCTTGGCGGTTCCCCCTTCGAGGGCCCTGACAGCCGATTCCACTTTGGGGAGCATCCCTCCCTCGATCGTGCCGCGCTTGATCAGACCCTCGGCGTTCCGTTTGGTCAGCGTCGAGATCAGTTTCCCGTCTTCCCCCTTGATCCCCTCGACGTCTGTCAGGTGGACGAGCTTTTCGGCTCCCAGAGCCGCAGCCACCTCTCCGGCGACCAGATCGGCGTTTATGTTGTAAGTCTCGCCCTCGGCCCCTCCTCCGACAGGCGCGATGACCGGGATGAACCCGTTCTCATCGAGAAGCCGGATCGCCTGCGGGTTCACGGCCTCCACCTCTCCCACCTGGCCGATGTCAACCTCCTCGCCGTTCGGGAGCCGGTGCAGACGGCGGCGGGCCCGGATCAGGTTCGCATCCTTGCCTGAGAGCCCCACGGCGCGGCCGCCGTGCCGGTTGATCAGGCCGACGATCTCCTTGTTTATCTTGCCGACGAGCACCATCTCCACGATCTCCATCGTCGCCTCGTCGGTCACGCGCATCCCTCCAACGAAGCGCGGCTCCTTTCCCAGCCGCTCCATCAGCGCCCCGATCTGCGGCCCTCCGCCGTGGACAATGACAGGGTTGAGCCCGACGTACTTGAGGAGCACGACGTCCAGGGCGAACGATTCCTTCAGGCCCGGCTCTTCCATGGCGGCGCCGCCGTACTTGACGACGACAGTCTTCCCCCAGAAGGACCGGATGTACGGAAGGGCCTCCAGGAGGACCTCGGCCCTCTGGATCATCGACGCGATCTCTGAGCCAGCCATCGCCTCCCTCACAGAATATACCGCGAGAGGTCCTCGTCCTTGATCACTTCGGCCAGGCGCGTTTGGACATAACCGGAGTCGATCGTCAGCTCCTTGCCCGGCATGTCGGGAGCCGTGAACGAAATCTCCTCCAGAAGCTTCTCCATGATCGTGTAGAGCCGCCGGGCGCCGATGTTCTCCGCGCGCTGGTTGACGAGGGCCGCGATCTCGGCGATGGCCTCGATCGCGTCGGAGGTGAAATGGAGCGTGACCCCCTCGGTCTTGAGAAGCTCAGTGTACTGGCGGATCAGGGCGTTTTCTGGCTCGGTCAGGATCCGCACGAAATCGCCCCGGCCGAGCGGCTCCAGCTCCACCCGGATAGGAAAGCGTCCCTGAAGCTCCGGAATAAGATCGGACGGCTTCGCGACGTGGAACGCGCCTGCGGCTATGAAGAGCACGTGGTCGGTCCTGACCATCCCATACTTCGTCGCCACCGTGGACCCTTCCACGATCGGCAGGAGGTCACGCTGCACCCCCTCGCGCGAGACGTCGGGCCCGTGGCCCGACTCGCGGCCGGCGATCTTGTCCAGCTCGTCCAGGAAGATGATCCCTGAATTTTCCACGCGGTGGACGGCCTTGGCCACCACCTCGTCCATGTCGATGAGCTTCTGGGCCTCCTCCTGGACCAGAAGCCGCCTGGCCTCCCCGACCTTCGCCTTCCTCTTCTTGCTCTTGGTCGGGAGCATCGAGGAGAGCATCTCTCTCAGGTTGATCCCCATCTCCTCCATACCCTGGCCGGAGAAGATCTCCACGACCGGCATGGCCTGGGTCTGCGTTTCGATCTCGATCATCCGATCATCGAGCCTGCCCGCCTTGAGCTGGGAGCGGAGCTTCTCCTTTGTGGCCTGGCGGGACGCGTCGGATGAAACTTCCTCCAGCGTCTCGCTCGTGAACGGCTCCGTCTTTCGCCGCGGGAGGAGGAGGTCCAGGATGCGCTCCTCAGCCAATTGCTCCGCCTTGTCCCGAATTGCCGCCGTCATCTCCGCCTTGACCATGTTCACGGCAAGTTCGGTGAGGTCCCGGACCATCGACTCGACGTCCCGCCCCACGTACCCCACCTCGGTGTACTTCGAGGCCTCCACCTTCAGAAACGGAGCCTGGGCAAGCCGCGCCAGCCGCCGGGCGATCTCGGTCTTTCCCACGCCGGTCGGCCCGATCATAATGATGTTCTTCGGCGCCACCTCGTCCCGGAGCTCGGGGGGCACGTTCTGTCTCCGCCAGCGGTTCCTGAGGGCGATGGCCACGGCCCGCTTGGCCCTCTCCTGGCCGATGATGTAGCGGTCCAGCTCAGCCACGATCTGGGCAGGCGTCATCGGAGCCGGCGCACCGGCGAGCGGCTTCACAGCTCCTCCACCATGATCCGGTCGTTGGTATAGACGCAGATGGCGGCGGCGATCCGCATGGCTTCTTCCACGATTTGCTTCGCGTCGAGATCGGAATGAGCGACGAGAGCCCGCGCCGCGGCGAGAGCGAACGGGCCGCCTGAGCCGATGCCGATGATGCCGTCGTCGGGCTCGATCACCTCTCCGTTCCCGGAGATGATGAAGGAGTTATCCTTGTCCGCCACGGCCAGGAGCGCCTCCAGGCGCCTCAGGATCCGATCGGTCCGCCACTCCTTGGCCATCTCGACCACCGCCCTGGGAAGGTTACCCCGATACTCCTCGAGCTTCGCCTCAAACTTCTCGAAGAGCGTGAAGGCGTCGGCCGCGGTGCCGGCAAAGCCGGCCAGCACGCGGTCGTGGTACATCTTCCTGACCTTCCGGGCCCCCGCCTTGACGATGGTCTGCGCGATGGTCACCTGGCCGTCCCCGGCCATCGCCACCTTTCCCTCTCGGCGGACCGACACAACTGTCGTCGCGCGCACCCGTGGCCTCATCACTCGGCATTCCTCATTCCGCATTTTCACCGGGCCCTCGGGTGGGCCGCGTCGTAGACCTTCATCAGGTGGTCGGCGCTCACGTGGGTGTACTTCTGTGTCGTGGAGAGCCGGCTGTGACCCAGGAGATCCTGAATTAGCCTCAAGTCGGCCCCCGCGTCCAGAAGATGGGTTGCGAACGTGTGGCGGAGCGTGTGAGGGCTGACGCGCCTGGAGAGGCCGGCCTCGCGCGCTCTCGCCCTGACGATTCGATGGACGCTCCGCACGGTCAGGCGTCCCCCGCGGCAGTTCCTGAAGAGCGGCCCCGCCTCTACCGGACACGCCGCGAGATACTCGCCAACCGCCCGAAGCGCCTCGGCGCCGACGGGGACGATTCTCTCCTTTGCCCCTTTTCCGAACACCCGGAGCGTCCTCTGTGAGCTGTCCAGATCGGTAACGTCGAGCCCGCAAAGCTCTGAGACGCGGATTCCCGTGGCGTAGAGAAGCTCCAGCATAGCCCGGTCCCGCTTCCCCTTGACCGAGCTCCCCCCGGCCTTGCCGAGCAGATCCCACATCTCGTCAACGGGAAGAAATGAGACGAGCTTCTGCGGGAGCTTGGGGCTTCCCACCTCGCGGGCCGGGTTCTTCTCTACCGATCCCCGGCGCGCCATGAAGCGATACCAGCTTCGGATGGCGGCGAGCGCTCGTCCCGTCGAGGGACGGCTGAGCCCGGCGTCGTGGAGGCGGGAAAGGTAGACGCGGATGATCCTGCCGTCCACTCTTCCCGGCCGGCTGATCCCCTGCCCTTGAAGAAAACTCTGAAACCTCTCCAGCTCGGACCGGTACGCCCTGAGCGTGTGTGTCGAAGCCCCTCTCTCAGCGGCCAGGTGTCTGAGGAACGTCTTGATGGGTTCCTTCATGCCACGCCGGCCTCGCTCTCCCGCTCCCAGCCGCACCCTTCGCGGACGCACGACCGCTTGATCGTCCTCCCGCGCCCCCTCTGCGCCGCGGCGCGCTCGACAACGAACGGGGCGCCGCACTTGGGGCACGGCTCACCCACCGGGCGCTGCCAGAGAACAAACTTGCAGCCCGGATAGTTGGAGCAGGCGAAGAACGCTTTCCCCTTCCGCGACCGGCGTTCCACAAGCTCTCCGCCGCACCCATCCTGTGGACATCTGATCCCGGTGGTGAGGGGCTTCGTGTTCTTGCACTCCGGATACCCCTGGCACGCCACGAACTTCCCGTAACGCCCTTCCTTGATCGCCATCGGTTTGCCGCACTGGTCGCACGCTTCGCCGGTGACGACATCCGGTTCCCGTCCCCGGCCGTTCCCGCTGAGGTCCTGGGTGTATTTGCACTCCGGGTACGCTGAGCAGGCAAGGAACCTTCCGTAGCGCCCCCACCTGTCGAGCAGCGGGCTCCCGCACTGGGGGCATTCCTGACCGGTCTCGACGCCCTTCTTGAGGTCAGCCATATTTCCGGAAGCCGCCTTGAGTCGCGAGGAGAACGTCTTGTAAAAGTTGCGGACGATCCCCACCCACGGTGAATCTCCCTCCTCGATTTGGTCGAGGGACTCCTCCATCTGGGCGGTGAACTCCACGTTCATTATCTCAGGAAAGGATTCGAGGAGTAGATCAGTCACCTGCATCCCCAGCTCGGTCGGGACGAGAGCTTCCTTCTCGCGCTTCACGTACCCCCGATCCTGGACCGTGGACATGATCTGAGCATAGGTGGAGGGTCTGCCAATCCCCCTCTCCTCGAGCAGCTTGACCAGCGACGCTTCGGTGAAGCGCGGGGGCGGCTGGGTGAAGTGCTGCTTCGGGTCGAGGCGAAGAAGAGCGAGCGTCTCGCCCTCAGCAAGCGGCGGGACCACTGTTGCCTCGGCCTCATCGTCGGGCATCTGCTCCGACTCGTCCCGGCTTTCCACGTAGACTGCCATGAACCCCTGGAACCTGAGAGTGGACCCCTGGGCCCTGAAGAGACACTCCCCGGCCTCGATGTCGGCCGAGACCGTGTCGTACACCGCGGGGCGCATCTGGCTCGCCATGAACCGCTCCCAGATCAGCCTGTAGAGAGCCAGTTGGTCCCTGGTGAGGTGCCGGGCAATTGCCTTCGGCTCCCGGGTCACGTCAGCCGGCCGGATCGCCTCGTGGGCGTCCTGGGAGTTTTTCCTCGATCTGTACGAAGGCGGCGCCTCGGGGAGGTACCCGGCGCCCAGGCGGGTCTCCACCCACATCCTGGCCTCCTCCTGCGCCTCTCGTGAGACGCGGACGGAGTCGGTCCTCATGTAGGTGATCAGCCCGACAGGCCCCTCCTCTCCGATATCCATGCCCTCGTAGAGATGCTGGGCGATCGTCATTGTCTTTTTGGACGTGAAGCGGAGCTTCCGTCCCGCCTCCTGTTGCAGCGTGGAGGTGATGAAGGGCGCCGCCGGGTTTCTCTTTCTCTCGCCCCGCGTGACGGCTTTGACGGTGAAGCGGGTCCCCCTGAGGGCCTCGACGATCGCGCCCGCGTCGGTCTCGGTGCGCAGCACGGCCTTCTCGCCCCGCACTTCCTTGAGGGTCGCGACAAACTCGGGCGGAGCCTGCCCCGCGAGGGTCGCGTGGAGACTCCAGTACTCCTCGGGGACGAACGCGCGGACTTCGCGCTCCCTTTCGACGATCAGCCGAACGGCCACCGACTGAACCCTCCCGGCCGAAAGCCCGCGCTGCACCTTCTCCCAGAGGAGGGGCGAGAGCTTGTATCCGACCAGCCTGTCCAACACCCGGCGCGCCTGCTGGGCGTCCACCTTTCTTGGATCGATCCTTCCCGGGCTCCTGAAGGCTGCCTTGATCGCGCGCTCGGTGATCTCGTTGAACATCACCCGGTAAACGTTCTTCTTGCCGATCGGCAGCTCCTGGGCCAAGTGCCAGCCGATTGCCTCGCCTTCCCGGTCCGGGTCTGTGGCAACATAGAGCGCTCCGGCCTTGTGAGCCGCCCGCTTCAGCTCGTCCAGGACCTTAGCTTTCGTCTTGAGAACCACATACTGGGGAGCGAAGTCTTTCTTGATGTCCACTCCAAGCTTCGACTTCGGCAGGTCCCTCACATGCCCCATCGAAGCCTTCACGAGATAGGTGGAGTCCAGATACTTCTGGACGGTCTTGACCTTTGCCGGGGACTCCACAACAACAAGGGATCGTTTAGCCGCCACCTTCTTCTCCTTCATGCCCCTCTGGACTGGACGTACATCTTGCCCTCAAGCTGGCGCACCCACCCCCGTATCTCCAGACTTAGGAGGAGCGCCGCCGTCTTTCCCGACCCGATTCCGCTCCTCTCGATCAGCTCCTCGATGTGAACGGGCTCTCCGCCCAGGAGGGCGAGCAACCGCCCTTCATCGCCACGAGGAGCCTCAGCCTCAACGGCAGCCATGGGTGCCTTGAGGCAGCGGCGCCAGACTTCCGGAAGCTCGGCGACCACGTCGGACCATTCCCGAACCAGTTTAGCACCGTCCTGGATCAAACCGTTCGTTCCGCGCGAGAGATCGGAAGTCACGTTTCCCGGCACCGCGAAGACCTCCCGCCCCAACTCTCCGGAGCACCCCGCGGTGATCAGCGCCCCGCTCCGCTCCGCCGCCTCGACAACCACGGTCCCCAGCGAGAGGCCGGCTATGGTCCGGTTCCGCAGCGGGAAATGCGCTTGAAACGGCGGCGACCCCATCGGCAACTGGGAGACGAGCGCTCCGCGCGCCGCCACCTGCTCGGCGAGCTTCCTGTTCTCAGGAGGATAGATCACGTCTGCGCCTGATCCGAGCACAGCCAGCGTGCGGCCGCCGGCATTGAGCGCGCCGCGGTGAGCCGCGCTGTCCACTCCGCGGGCGAGCCCGCTCACGATCGTGACCCCGCGGCTCGCCAGATCGCCCGCCAGCCTCTCGGCCACCCGGACGCCGTATGTGGTGGCGTGACGCGATCCGACGATGGCCACAGCAAGCGCGTCCTCATCTCTTATCTCTCCCCTCACGAACAGAAACCGTGGCGGCTCGGGAATTGTCCGAAGCTGAACCGGGTAGCCCGGCTCTCCAGCCAGGACGAGAGTGGCCCCGACCGACCCGGCCCGCGCTTGCTGCCCGGCAATGCCCTTCTGCCAATCGAAGCCGGCGATCCTGGCGGCCAGCTCAGGCCCCGCGATTTCCCTCAGCCGGCCGGGATCACTTTTGAGCAACCCGGCTGGCGAGCCGCACTCCTCCAGCAACGCCCGGCCGCCTGCCGATTCCATCCCGGGCAGCGTGGCCAACGCCACCAGCGACCATCGCCTCCACTCGCTCGGGCTTTCCATCACAGAAACGACCGGGCCAAAGAATGTTGTTCAGTATACAGAAGCATCGAAGGCCGTCAAGGCGCCGGGCAGGATCCTCCGCCCCGGCGTAAGGACTACGGCGTGCGGCGCGCGGATTTGGCCCGCGCCTGAACGAACAGGCGGGCCTTCTTGGCGGCTTCGCTCCCGGGGTAATCCTGAATGAGCTGCTGCCAGGTCTCCTGGGCGCGGCCGGATTCGTAAAGGGCGCGGTAGCAGAGCCCGATCTTCAGCAGCGCGTCGGGAACTTTTCCTCCCTTCGAGTGCTGCTCGACCATCTTCTGGAACTCCACCAGCGCCTGCCGGTAGTCGCGCTGGGCGTAGTAGGCTTCCCCGATCCAGTACTGCGCGTTGGCGGCAAGCTGGTGCCCGGGAAACTTGGCGATGAAATCCATGAACTCCAGCACCGCCTGGCCCAGCTCGCGCGCGCGATAGTTGTTCAGGGCCGAGGTGTATACCTGCTCAGCGGAGCCCGTCTGAGGCTCCCGCCGCTCCCGCGGCGCCGGCGGAGGGGCCGGCGGAGAAACCGACGCCAGGGTGGTCACACGACGGGCCAACTCGTCCACCGAGCTTCGAACCTCCTTCATGGCTCTTTCGTTGTCGGCGAGCCGCGTTTCGAACCTGGCCACCTGCTGGCTCATCCCCCTCGCTTCCTCGGCGGTCCTGGCCGCGCTCTTGTCCAGAGCCTTGAAGTCCCCGATGGTCCGCGCCAGCTCCTGGCTGAATCCTTCTTGAGCTTTTCGAAGCTCCTCCATCTGGCCCCTGACCGCCGCAACCTCCTCGCCCACCATACGCACGCTGCCCCGGCTTGCGCATCCAGTGGCCAGCAACGCTCCGATAAGGCCACTCACCACTAACGGCGCAAGAAAAACCCGCGCTGGACGCTGTATCATCGGCACGCGCTCACTCCACATCGAGGTTCAGATCGGGAACGCTCCAGCCCGCAGTCGGTGGGAACGTAGCACAGCGTTTCGGAAAATGTCAAGAAGTTCGACCGGAATCTTAAAGCCCTTGCCTCAGACGCCGGGCTCGCGTAACGTAACGGCGGATGCCTTTCAGACGGGAAGCCTGAGAACGATCACCGTAACCTCCCCTCCAGGGGGGATCGTCGTGTCGGGAGGAACCACAGCCAATCCGTCAGCCAGCGTCATCGAGCGAAGAATCCCTGACCCCTGGTCCCCGGTGAGAGAGGCCCAGCAGCCGTCATTCCTGCGCTCGAGCCTGACGCGGAGATACCCACGGCGCTCGCCGGGGTTCGGGATGGCCGCGGCGGCACGCACGACGATCCGCTCACGAAAGATCTGTCTCTCCCCCATCATTTTTCTGAGGGCCGGCCTGACAAACATCTCGAACGTCACCATAGCCGACACGGGGTTCCCGGGAAGCCCGAAGAACGGGCGGCCGGAGAGGCTCGCGAACATGACCGGCTTGCCCGGACGCATCGAGACCTTCCAGAGGTGAAGCTCGGCCCCGAGGCGACCCAGCGCGTCGCGGACGACGTCGTGGTCTCCCACAGAGACCCCCGCCGACGAGATCAGGACGTCTGCGGCCGGGAGCCCCTGGCTCAAGCGCTCTTCGACCGAGTCAAGCCGGTCAGCGGCGATGCCGAGGTTGACCGGCACACCTCCCGTCTCGGTCACCTGGGCCATCAGCGAATAGGTGTTTGAGTTGGAGATCTTCCCCGGCGCCAGCTCTTCGCCCAGATCAACGACCTCGTCCCCGGTCGATAGGATGGCGACTCGAGGCCGGCGATGAACCTGGACCCGCGATCGGCCAAGAGAAGCCAGCAGGCCGACTTCGGCTGGCCCGATCCGGCGGCCTGGATCGAGAAGCGTCTCCCCCTCCTTGATGTCTTCTCCAAGGGGGCGCACGAACTCCCCCAGGGCGACACGGCGGCGGATTCGTGCCGTCGCGTTTTCCATATCCCGCCCCGCACCCACGTGACCCGCGCTTTCGCGTGGGTACCCCGCGCGGGTACCCGGCTCCCCACCCTTGATTTCCACTTCTTCCTGGGGGATCACGGCATCAGCGCCTTCGGGCAACGGCGCCCCGGTGAAGATCCTGAAAGCCTCGCCTGACCCGAGGGCCCGCGCCGAGGTAAATCCGGCCGGGACGCGGCCTGAGACAACAAGGTCAATCGGGCGTCCGGCTGACGCGCCTTCAGTGTCTCGGGCCCTGACGGCATAGCCATCCATTGAGGAGCAGGGCCAGGGCGGGAGATTGCGGTGGGCGATGATAGGCTCGGCGAGGACGCGGCCGAGGGCCGAGAGGAGATCAACCCGCTCGGTCCCGAGCACGTTCACCTTTGACAGGATCTGCTCAAGCGCTTCTTCAACCGAGAGCATGGACCTCCCGCCGCGATGGAGAGCTGTCTCTCATCCTACCAGAAGGAAGCGCGGGGCGTCAGGAGGAAGAGGCGGCCAGCGAGGCCCCGTGCCTGGCGAGAAAGCGGTGGCGGCTCAGGAGGAAGAGCGAGAAGAACCCCGCCGTGACCAGCACCTCGACGAGCCCGAGAGGGAAAACGTTCTTCGCGGAAATCGAGGGGAAGACGAGCAGCACCCTCTCGAGGAAGATGGCGGTAAGGCCGAGGAGCGAGACGAAGAGCAAAGGCCCGTGGCGCTCGGGCGGCCTGCCCGTGAGGCGCTTCAGGAGATACGAGAACGGCAGGAGCCACCCGATCACCAGGACGACGATGGCCATCGTCCGCCACGGGTCTGAGAAGAACCGCCGGATCACGTACCGCGTCTCGACCGGGACGTTCCCGTACCAGATCACCAGGTACTGAGACCAGAAGAAATACATCCAGAGGATGCTCGTGGCAAAGACCAGCTTTGCGACGTCCTGAACCGCCGCCGGGGGCACTGCTGTGAGCCCGGTCGCGTTGCTGCGAACGGTCACCACTGCCAGGAAGGCAAACCCGGTGTAAAGGGCGCTCACCACGAAGTAGCCTCCGAAGAGGCCGCTGTACCACTTCGGGTCGAGCGACATGACAAGGTCGAAGCCGAAGAGCGAGAGCACCACCACATAGAGAGCGAGCATGACCACCGCCAGGGCGCTCCGCCTGCCTTTGCTTCTCCGCTGCTCCTCCTGGCTTCCGGTCCCTTCTTTCAGGCACGCCGAAACGAACAGCCGGGACACGGCCCAGAGGGCGAGCACGCCGAGGCCGATCCTGGCCATCATGAACGGAGCGTTGAGCCACGCCGCCTTGACCGGAAGCGGTTGGGTCACCCACGGGTAGAGAACTGCCAGCCCTCCGAAGAGCACCAGCACCAGGAGGAACGAAACCGGCAGGAACCCCGCTGTGGTCACTGCGAGCCGCTTCACCGAGGGGGACCAGCGGGCCTCCATCAGCTCCATGATTCCGGCGATTGCCGGGCCCGTCATGGCGATACCCGACCAGAAGACGAGGTTCACGAGGTAGATTCCCCATGTCCTGCCTGGCTCCCCCCACCTGAGCCCGGCGAGGAACGCAAGGCCTCCTGCGACAGCGATGGCCATCAGCAGCGTGCTGGTCCCTTTCGAGGGATTCCCGGAGTTCATTTTTTGGCGAGGCTCCTGATAAAGTTCACCACGTGCCATCGCTCTTCTTCAGAGAGCGATTCGCCGTAGGCCGGCATCAACGCCCCGCCCGAGCCCATGTAGTGCTCCATGAACCCGTCGCTCTTGGCTTGGACCAGCTCGGCCTGAAGCGGCGGCGGCGGGACGTACTTGGCGGCGACCGGGCCGTCTGCTCTCCCCTCAACGCCGTGGCAGGGGGCGCAGTAGATCGTAAAGAGCTTCTGTCCCTGGGCGACTGACTCAGGAGTGGCTTTGACAGGGTTAGGCCGGTTCTTGGCCTTCTCAAGATCCATGGGAAGCTTGCCGCCGGTTCTCGGCAGAGTCCCGGCGGGCATGGCGAAGACCCGCTCGCCTGTCACGATCTTAGGCGTCTGTGTCATGTTGTCGTTCCAGCGCGTGATGACGACCCCGCCCATGACAGCGCCGGCGCCGGCGACCATAGCGAGAGCCAGGAGAAAGACCCACTTCATCGGCGAATCTCCTCAGCCCCGGCTCCGCTCAGGCACCTCTCCGCCTCGGTGGTCCTCCCCGCCTCGCAATGAACGGCGACTCCGAAGCGGTCCACAGAAAAGCGCGGATCATAGGCGAGCGAGGGGCGGAACCTGGGAAGCTTCCCCAGCACGAGGAGGGCCAGGAGCGTGGAGAGGCCGCCAAGGAGAATGGTCAGCTCGAAGGCGATAACCATAAACGGCGGGATGGAGACGATGGGCTTCCCCCCTGTCACCAGATTCCACCTGAGGGCGGACCAGATAGTCAGGAAAAAGCCGGCGACCGTTCCGGTGAGCCCGCCTATCAGAGTGAAGAGGCGGACACCGCTCACAGGCTTGTCTCGCTCCATCTCCTCCTGGATCTCGTCCACCGGCACGGGGGAGTAGACCGTGAGGTCGGAGAAGCCCCGGGCCTTGAGGTCGCGGATGGCCTTGAGAGTGGTATCCACGTGGGAAAAGACCCCGAGGAGTCCAACGTTCCCGGCCATCAGTGATGTCCTCCAGCGTGCTTCACCGGATGAGGAAGGGTCTCCTTGACTTCAACGATCGAGAGCGACGGCATCACCTTGATGAACCCGAGAAAGAGAATGAAGAACCAGGCGAAGCTCCCGATGACGATCATGGTGTCGGTCACGGTCGGCACGTAGATCCCCCAGGTGTACGGGTAGAAGCCGTGGCCGAGAGAGGGGACGATGATGTTGAAGCGCTCGAACCACATCCCGATCAGCACCAGGATGGAGACGATGTAGAGGACTGCAGGGCTGGTCCGCGCCCGTTTGGAAAACAGCACCAGGGGAGCTGCGCTGTTGCAGAAATACTGGAGCCAGAAAGCCCACGCGTACTCCTTCGTGGCCTTCCAGAAGAGCGACGCGCGCTCGAAGTGGTCGCCGCTGTACCAGGCAGTGAACGCCTCGCAGGCGTAGAAGTAAGTCAGCACCAGGCTAGTCACCAGGACCAGCTTGGCCATGTTGTCCAGGTGCCGGTCGGTGATGTAGGCGTACCAGTTAAAGTATTTTCTCATGGGAATGATCAGAACCAGCACCATCGCAAAGCCGGAAAAGATCGCGCCATTGACGAAGAACGGGGCGAAGAGCGTCGAGTGCCACCCCGGGACCAGCGCCATGGCGAAGTCCCAGGAGACCACGCTGTGGACCGATAGAACCAGGGGCGTGGCGAGGGCGGCGAAGAGGCCGTAGGCCCGCCGGTAGTGCCTCCACTGCCTGTCAGTGCCCTCCCAGCCGAGAGAGAGGACGGTGTAGATCTTTTTCTTCACCCCCGTCGCGTTGTCGCGCAGCGCCGCGATGTCAGGGATCAGCCCGACGGTGAAGAAGACCACGCTGATGGTGAAGTAGGTTGAGATCGCGAAGACGTCCCAGACGAGCGGGGATCTGAAATTGGGCCAGAGCTGCCTCTGGTTCGGGTACGGAAGGAGCCAGTAGGCGAACCACATCCTCCCCGCGTGGATCATGGGGAAGAGCCCCGCGGTCATGACGGCGAAGACCGTCATCGCCTCCGCCCCTCTGTAGATCGAAGTCCTCCACTTCCCCCTGAAGAGATAAAGGATGGCTGAGATCAGCGTCCCGGCGTGGCCGATACCGATCCAGAAGACGAAGGTGGTGATGTAGAGCGCCCACATCTGGGGGGTGCGCTTCCCCGTGGCCCCCATCCCGACGTAGATCTGCCATGTCCAGGCGAGGATCCCGAAGAAAAGGACGAGAGCGACGAACGACATCCACCCGAAGTAGCGGGGGCTCGGCGCCCCGAGCGTCCGGATCACGTCTCGGTTGACGTCTGCGTATGTCGGATGAGGAGTCGCAGCGGGCCCGCTCATGATTTGCCGTGCTCCCGTGTCACCTTCTTGAGGTACGTAACTGCCGGCCTGGTTCCGATCTCCTCGAGAACGTGGTAGCCGCGCGGCGACTTGGAGAGCTTGGAGACACGGCTCTGCGGGTCCTTGAGGTCGCCGAAGACGATCGCCTGAGTGGGACAGGTCTGCTGGCAGGCCGTGACGATCTCGCCATCCTTGACTGGCCGCTTTTCGTCCTTGGCTCGGTCCTTCCCGGCGATGATTCGCTGAATGCACATCGTGCACTTCTCCATGACGCCGAGCTGTCGCACGGTGACGTCGGGATTAAGCTGAAGCTCCAGCGGCTCGGGGAACTGGCTCTGGAACCAGTTGAAGCGCCTGACGTAGTACGGGCAGTTGTTTCCGCAGTAGCGGGTCCCCACGCAACGGTTGTACACCTGGGCGTTCAGCCCCTCGTCGGTCCGGTAGGCGGCGAAGACCGGGCAGACCGGCTCGCACGGCGCCACCTCACAGTGCTGGCAGAGCATGGGAAGGAACAGGGTCTCCGGATGCGACAGCTTCCCCTCTTGCCAGCGCTCGACCCGTAGCCACTGCATACCCCGGCCGTAGGCCACCTGCTCCTTCCCGACTGTAGCCACGTTGTTCTCGGCGAAACAGGCGACAACGCACGCCTGGCAGCCGATGCAGGAGTCCAGGTCAATCGCCATCCCCCACCGGTGATGGGGATAGACGTGATCGGGATACATGCTCGGCAGGTTGGCGTGCTCCGGGACCCCGCCCCGAAGCTCCTGCTCGCGCGCCGCCGGGAGAGAGACGTGCTGGGCCAGCTCACGCTCGTCCTGGTCTGCCGTCGCCTGAGGTATAGCGAGGGCGCGCCGCTTCCCCGTCTTCTCCACCGTCACCCTGACCGAAAGGAACTGAAGCCCCCCGGAGACCGGATCAGGATCAGCGGGAAGCAGGACTGTAGGGTTAGCGCCTCGGTCCTTAGCATAGCGGCCGTAGGCCGTGTGCCCCTGCCCCAGAGGAATCGCCGCTGCCGCGGGGTGAATGCTCTCTGAAAGATATGCCGGAAGCTCGATTGAGCCGTGGGGAGAGGTGACCTTCACCAGATCTCCCCCGGTGATCCCGAGCTTCCCTGCGGCGAGAGCCGGCAGCTCGATCCAACTCTCCCAGACGATCTGGGTCATCGGGTCAGGGGTCTCCTGGAGCCACGGCTTGTTCGCCCCGCGCCCGTCGTAGAAGCGCCCTGACGGCGTCACGAGGAGAGCGAACCCGCCGGCGTCTCCGGCAGGAGCAGAGGAGGCGCCAGCCTCGGCTAAAGCCGTTGCCCGCGCCTGAACCGCAACCGGAGCCACGCTCTTCCAGGCCCCGCCACGCCGCAGCGATTCCTCCCAGAAGAGATCAAAGGGCTTGCCGGGAGCGAATTCCCGCGCGAGAGACTGCCACTGCGCTCTCAGGTACTCATCGAAGCTCTTCCAGGGAAGCGGCCCCTTCCCCTCCGGCGCCTGGAGGACGTCTCTTCCCACCGAGAGGAGCACGTCGCCGACAGCCTTGGAGTCAAAGACCGGAGACATCACCGGCTGCATCAGGCCGTGGACACCCTCGGCCGCGGTGTAGTCTCCCCACGATTCGAGCGGGTGAAGGTCAGGAAGAACCAGATGGGCCTGAGCCGTCGTCTCGTCCATCTGGTTCGAGAAGCTCACCACCATCGGCACCTTCTTGAGAGCTTCAGCGAACCCGGCCTTGGAGGGCATGGAGTAGAGAGGGTTCACGTGGACCAGGAGGAGGAGATCAACCTCGCCCCTGGCCATGGCGCGGGTCAGATCCAGCATGTCGGCGTAACGGCCCGCCTTGCCGAGAGCAAGATCCGGGCCGAAGCGGACCGTTTTCCCGATGTTGCCCACGGCGTAGTTAAGGAGGTTGACAGCCATCTGGCACCGTGTCGCGTCACGCCCCTGGGCCGCTATGCCGCCGCCAACAGCCAGGCTCGGCTTCCCCTTGGCGAAGGCTCTGGCGATATGCTTGATCGTCCCGGTCGCGACCCCGGAGGATTTGGCGACTGCCTCAAGATCAACGGTCTTGACCGCCGCTCCGAGCGCCTGAACGTCCACCCCAGGCGCCGCGAGCTTCTCATCCAGTACCGCCTTGAGGACCGCGAGGGCCAGGGCTCCCTCGGTGCCGGGAGAGTTCCTTACCCATTCGTCGGCGTTGGCTGCTGTCAGGGAGAGCCTCGGCTCGACGTGGATGAAGTTTCCAGCCTTGCCGTCCTTCAGGGTGTGCATGGCGGCAAAGCCGCCGGCGTACTCCACGGGGGAGACCCACGTTTCAAGAAAGTCGGCGCCGAAGGAAAGGACGACGCTGGCAGCGGCGAAGTCATAGCTCGGAAGGGCGTCCCTCCCGAAGAGTGCGCGGTTCGCAGCGCGGATGGGCTCCCAGGCAAACGGCTCGTAGGTCACGCGGGGTCGGGCCCCCATCGCCTGTCCCCACCGGTCCATCAGCCGCCCGAGGCTGCCTCCCTCAAGCTGGCTCACGACGGCGATCCGCCCCCCTCGCTTCCCCTTGACGAGGGCGCCAACCGCGTCGGAGAGGGCCTTTTCAGCGTCAGGCCACTTGGCTGGACTGAGGACGCCTCCCGCATCGCGACGGAGCGGCCCCCTGATCCTGTCAGGATTGTAGAGTCCCTGGAGCGACGCCTGGCCACGAATGCAGAGCGCCCCGCGGTTCACCGGGTGATCCGGGTTCCCTTCCACCTTGACGACTCGGCCGTCGCGGTTTCGCGCCACCACCCCGCACCCGGCCGGGCACTCGCGGCAGACAGTGGAGAACAACGAGGCGACACCCGGCACAAGGTTGTCAGGCGGAATGACGTAGGGAAGGATCTTCTCAGTTGCCCGCCCGCACCCTGATGCGGCAGCCGCGGCGCTGCTCGCCGCCACTACCTTGAAGAATTTCCTCCGCTCCATTTATCCCCCGCTCAGTGGTGGCACACAGCGCAGTCCAGAGTCGCCTTCTTCGCGCGGTGGCACTCGACGCACCACCCCATCGTGAGCGGCGGCGAGGTGCGCGCGAGCCCCACGAGGTTCAGAACGTCATTCACAATGCTCTGGCCGGTCTTTGCGCTCACCACGGCCATCGTCTCGACCTGGCCGTGGCAGGTCTGGCAGGTCACCTCGGCGCGTATGTGCGCCTTGTGGGGGAAGTAGACGTACTCGGGGACCTTGTAGACGCGGACCCATGGGATCGGCTGGTTCCTGTTGAAATATTCGGCGAGCTTCTTGATCTCGGCCCTGTCAGCCGCAGTGATTTTGTGGCACCCCATGCAGCGGCTCACCGACGGGAGCCCGGCGTACTCCGAGCGGCGCGCGTCTGAATGGCAGTACTGGCAATCTATCTTGAACTGCCCCGCGTGGATCTGGTGGCTGAAGGCGATCGGCTGGGCGGGGCCCGCCGCCTGGCCCGGAGAGAGAAACGGCGAGGAGGGGAGGAACGCGAGGAGAAGGAGAACGGCGAGGAGCGCCAAACCAAGCGCGCCTATGCCCGCCCTCACTCCCATCCGCATTCACGCGCTCCGTTGCGTAACATTTGCTTCACCGCGATGGAACACCCGGGGTTGCGTCTACGGTCGGGAAGGAGTGTCTACTGAAGCGACCCTCGGTCCTCCCGGTCAAAACCTTGTGAATCTTATCACCAGGCCAGAAGCCGAGTCAA
>CAZXPE010000014.1:0-21064 GCA_964642915.1 uncultured bacterium
AGAGGACGCATCGGGGTTCTCGGCCCGTTGACATAGACCGTAGACATAAACGCCCTTACGCGCCTTACGACTGCTGGATCGCGGCGAGCTCCCAGCGGTTTGGGCCCACAGGGCGGACGAAGGTCCAGTACTCCTCGAATTTCACCGGCTCACTCCGGCTGCCTTCCACGATCTGACCTGTGGTCTCGTCCACCGTGTAGTCGAGAAGGTTCGCCAGGAAGCATACCGTGACGTAGTCCTGGCCGCCCTCCTGCCAGACCTCGGTGACCTCCGTTGAGCGCACGGCGATGTTCTCCAGCCGGTTGAGCCGCCGTTCGGTCCTGAGGCGGTCGCACCCCTTCTGCATCTCGGCGGACATCTCGGGGGTCAGGAGATCTCTCACGAGCCCCATGTCGCGCGACATCCATGCCGCCTGGACCTTGAAGAAAAAGTCTGAGGCCGTATCGGCAAAGACCGCGGGATCGAAGACAGCGTCCATCTGGCGTATGTTGCGGATACCGCGGTCAAGGTCACCGCTGAGCGACGGCGCTTCCACTGTGGCGGCCGCTCTGGACTGATTGCCTGGATTCCAGGATGGCCCCCCGTCGTACCCGCCCGCGGCGGCTGGAGCCGGCTCAGCCCGCTCGCGACGCCGCATGTATGAGATGGCAAAGTAGATCAGCCCGCCAATGATCAGGACCTCCATGAGGCCGATGCCGCCAAAGAGACCTCTTCCGATCCCCCCGAAGAGCATGCTTCCGAGCAGGCCGCCGAGCAGGAAGCCCCCGATCCCTCCCATCAACCCTCCGAACATCCCCCCGGAGCGCTGAGGAGTCGGCTGGGGCGAAGCCGGCGCCGGCGGTTGGCTCGGCCTCACCGGACTCGGCGAAGGCCTGGCAGGGGCCGAGTAGCTCCTGGAGCCTCGGCTTCCGCTGGAACCGCCCCCGCCAGCGCGGGCCCAAGCGTCCACAGTCCAAAGCCCGAGAGCGAACAGTGCCGCCACGATGCCAACGATCAGCCACGAACGCTTCATAGGTTCCTCCATTGAATGATCCGGTTTCCAAAACTCAACCGCGCTACGGTGAATCCTACCACGGACCCCGGAGCGCCTTCTTGAGAATGTTTTCCTGCGCTCTCAGCGGGGGAAGGCCCGGGGGACGTTGGTGTAGGTGACGACCCCTTGGGGATCCTCGTAGCGGTAGATGGGCTGGACGGCGCCTGACGGGTGAGCGCTCTTCCCGTAGGAATGGATGATTTTCCTGACGTATTGCTGGGTTTCGGGGTACGGCGGAACGCCGTGGTACCAGCGCACAGCCTCGTCGCCTGCGTTGTACGCTGCGAGCGCCAGCGGGAGATTCCCCGCATAACGATCAAGCAAGGTTCGGAGGTGGCGGACTCCTCCGTTGATGTTCTGGCGAGGATTGAAGGCGTCGCGAACCCCGAGTGTTGATGCCGTCCGCGGCATCAACTGCATCAACCCCTGGGCCCCCTTTGAAGAAACCGCCCACGGATCGAACCCCGACTCCATCCTGACCACCGCCTCCACCAGCCCAGGGTCCACTCCGTACCGACTCGCAGCTTCCCGGATCAGGTCGGCGTACCGGCCTGAGACACCGCCGGGGAGGCGAAGCCACTCAGCCCCCGTCCCTGTCGAGTCTGAGAAGCGCCGGTAACGAGGGTCAGCAGGAGCGTTGGTGAAATGGACGACGCCGTCTTCGTCAACGAACCTGAAGGAGGAGGCGAAGGCGGGGGTCGCCCCCCAGAGCGTCCCGAAAGCCAGCAGTATCGCCAGAAAAGAGCGGCGCGTCATGATGGTATTCATTGTAAGGAAAGGCTTCCCCTCCGGTCAAGGTTCGACCTTGTCTGAGATAATCGGCCGTCTTTGCGAGGACTTTAGGGTGGGCCGCCCGTGCGCCGTCAACCCGTGGACCCGGCCAGCACCTCTCGCCGCTCGGGCTCACTCACCGGCTCGGCAAAGGCGAGATCGAGAGCTTCGGGAATCGACTCGACGAGGTGGAAGGTCATCGCCTCTCTCACCGACGGCGGAATGTCCTCGAGCAGGTTCTTCTCGTTCCGCTTAGGAAGGATCACCGCCTTCACCCCGGCCCGCTTAGCCTAGCACGTGGAAGGATGGCGGGAAGTAGCGTCCCGTTACAGCGTTCGCGCGCTGAGCACTTCGTCGTCGCGGAGGGCTTCGAGGGCGGAGGCGGAGACGGAGGTGACGGCAATGGTGTCGCCGACGGCGTTAAAGACTTCGATGGAGTAACCTTCCGTGCCGTCAGGGGCGACGTGGTGGTCCACCAGCTTGACGATGTCGCCGCGACGGAGACGATGCTCCGGCAGGTCACACGTCAGCGCCACATCCATGTAAAGCTCAAACTTCATCGGACATTTTGCTGCCCAAGAGCACAAAGGGCACAAAGCCATCCGTGGTTAAACTGTCCGTTCTGCGTCTTTACTCGCGCAGTTCAGTCACGACGGTGGCCGCAAGTTGCTGCCAGGCTTGCGCTACCGCCTGGCTGTCTTCGGAGTGCAGGCGCCCGATATTGTGATGGACGAGGCGCTGGTCTACCGTGGCGAGCTTGGTTAGGCGAACGGTCGAAGCCCGTGGCAAACCGATCTCGGCCCAATGGTTGAGAGCGACATCGGACGAGGCACGCGGCGGGCGTGTGGTCACACGGGCAATCAAGAGGTCAACATCGCCACCGACGAGCACCATCCCCGGCCGGCGCTTATGGGTCTGCAGGTCGGAGAAGGGAAACTCCACGGAGACGATGTCCCCGGCCCTAAACTTGGTCATAGACGTGATCGTCCGGAGAGTCGTCCTGGAAGAAACTCTCGAGCGCCAGTCGCTGCCAGTCGAGGTCCTCGACATCCCGGCCAATCAGTTGCGGCATGTCCTTGTAAAGCCGAAGCCGATCGGGCAACGGCAAAGTTTCAATCGCCTTTTCAATGTCTTGCAGCGTTCTCATCGGTTCACCTCCCCAACTTTATACCGCACAATCAAGGCATACTCAAGCCCGGAGCGTTATGGAAGGTGATGTTGCTGGTGTTGGCCAAGCGTTGGGTCTTATGGCCGTTCAGTTCCGTATTCGGAATTGCCTTCAGAATACCGTCCTCCAGGGCGTCCCGTAGCGGGCGTACCTTCTGGTCATAGTCTGGTAGACGTTTCGTAGCCAGTTCGGCGGCCTTACCCATCCCGACAATCAGAGGCACGTTTTCCGTTCCCCCTCGCAGGTTGCGTTCCTGATGTCCACCATAGACAAATGCTGAAAACGGCGCTTTACGGCGGACGTATAGCGCGCCGATGCCTTTGGGTGCGTGAAACTTGTGACCGGTCAGCGAGAGGTAATCGGCAAGCGCTTTTCGCACATCAATCTGTACCTTACCCGCTGACTGCACCGCATCACAGTGGTACAGCACGCCATGCGACCGGCAAATCTCGGCAATCTCCTTCACTGGAAACAGCACCCCGTCTCATTGTTCGCCCACATCAGAGACACGACTGCTGTATCGTCCTTAATTGCATTCTCCAAATCGGGCAACTTCAGCAGTCCCTCGGGCCGACACGCGCCGGTCCGGGAAAGGTCTGCACGCTTCCTGCGCTCTTAACGGGGGAAGGCCGGGGGGACGTTGGTGTAGGTGACAATTCCCTGCTGATCTTCGTAACGGTAGATGAGCTGGACGGCGCGGCCGGGGTGAGATTCTCCTCCGTAGAGTTGAACGATCTTTCTGACGTACTGCTGGGTCTCGGGGTACGGCGGGATGCCGCGGTACACGCGCACTGTCTCATCGCCTGCGTTGTACGCTGCCAACGCCAGGGGAAGGTTGCCGGCATAACGGTCCATGAGATCTCGGAGGTGGCGGACCCCGCCGTCAATATTCTGCCGCGGGTTGAAGGCATCGTTGACACCGAGGGAAGATGCCGTCTGCGGCATCAACTGCATCAGGCCCCGGGCCCCTTTCGGAGAAACCGCCCACGGATCGAACCCCGATTCCATTCGGATCACGGCCTCCACCAGCTCCGGGTCCACCCCGTAACGGGCGGCGGCCTCGTGGATCAGGCCAGCGTATCGACTGTTGAAGCCCTCGGGGACACGCGGGGGAGAGGCTTCTGCTCCGGCGGAGCCGGACAAACGCCGATAGCGGGGGTCGGCGGGGGCGTTGGTGAAATGAACGACGCCTTCTTCGTCAACGAAGCGGAACGATGAGGCAAGGGCCGATGTCGCCCCGAACAGAGCCCCACAACTCAGCAACAGAGCCAGCCAAGATGGGCGCATGACGGTAGAAATAAGTGTAGGCGACGGCCGCTCTCCCCGTCAAGTTTGGTTCCTCGCCGTCCCGGGCCGGAACGCTCGGTGTCCGACCGCCTGCCGAATCAGGAAGCGGACTCCGCCAACACCCGGGGAAGCCCCGCCTCTCGAGCCTGTTCAGCGAAGGCGAGATCGAGAGCTTCAGGAATCGACTCGACGAGGTGGAAGGTCATCGCCTCTCTCACCGACGGCGGAATGTCCTCGAGCAGGTTCTTCTCGTTCCGCTTAGGAAGGATCACCGCCTTCACGCCGGCCCGCCTGGCCGCCAGGACCTTCTCCTTGATCCCTCCCACTGGAAGGACGCGGCCCGAGAGGGTGATCTCGCCTGTCATCGCCAGATCGTGGCGGACTGTGCGGTGGGTCAGGAGGGAAACCAACGCCGTGGCCATCGTGACCCCCGCCGACGGCCCGTCTTTGGGAATTGCGCCCGCCGGGACGTGAAGATGGATGTCCGAGCTTTCCCAGAAGCCGGGAGCGATCCCGCGCTCCCCCGCGTGGGAGCGGATCCAGGAGAGCGCAGTCTGGACCGACTCCTTCATCACGTCGCCGAGCTGGCCTGTCAGGGTGAGGTTCTTGCTCCCTTTCATCCTGGTCGCCTCCACGAACAGGATGTCTCCTCCCGTAGGGGTCCAGGCGAGCCCCACTGCGACGCCGGGAATCCTGGTTCGCTCCTCCAGCTCCTCGAGGATAAACTTGGGGGCGCCGAGAAATTCTGAGACCAGCTCCGGGGTGATCGAGACAGCGAGGGTGTCGCCTTCGGCCCGCCGCTTGGCGACCTTCCGGCAGAGCGCGGCGATCTCGCGCTCAAGGTTTCGAAGCCCCGCCTCCCGCGTGTAGTTTCGGATCAGGAGCCTGATCGCCTCCTCAGTGAACGTGATCTGCTCCTCCAACTTGAGGCCGTGCTCTGCCGCCTGCTTGGGGCAAAGGTGGCGGTTGGCGATGACGACCTTCTCCTCCTCGGTGTAGCCGGGCAGCTCGATGACTTCCATCCGGTCCCTGAGCGCCGGTGGAACCGGATCGAGAATGTTAGCCGTCGTGATGAAGAGCACTCTGGAGAGGTCGAAAGGCACGTCAACGTAGTGGTCGCGGAATGTGGCATTCTGCTCCGGGTCGAGCACCTCCAGGAGCGCCGAGGCCGGGTCCCCCCTGAAGTCCATCCCCAGCTTGTCGATCTCGTCGAGCATGAAGACTGGGTTTCGGGACCCGGCCCGCCTGATCCCCTGGATGACCTGCCCCGGCAGCGCGCCGATGTAGGTCCTGCGATGGCCGCGGATCTCGGCCTCGTCCCTCATCCCCCCGAGGGAGATCCTGTGGAAGGAGCGCCCCAGCGCCCGCGCGATCGATTTTCCGAGGGAGGTCTTCCCCACTCCCGGAGGGCCCACGAAGCAGAGGATCGGGTCTTTCCCCCCCGGATGGATCTTCTTCACCGCCAGGTATTCGAGGATCCTGTCCTTGACCTTTTCGAGCCCCCAGTGATCCTCGTCGAGGATCCGGCGGGCCTCAGGGATGTCGATCCGGTCCTCGGTCTCCTTCCGCCAGGGGAGCGCGATGAGCCAATCCAGATAGGTGCGGGCCACTGTGTACTCGGCGGCGGCGGCGGGCATCCTGGCCAGCCGGTCCAGCTCCCTGAGCGCCTCCTTCTTGGCCTCGTCGGTCATCCCCGCCGCGTCGATCTTCTGGCGGAGATCTTCGATCTCCTGGGTCCGCTCGTCGGCCTCCCCCAGCTCTTTCTGGATCGCCTTCATCTGCTCTCTCAAGTAGTACTCCCTCTGGGTCTTCGACATCTCCGACTGGACCTGGGACTGGATCTTAGAGCCCAGCTCCAGAACCTCCGCCTCCTTGGCAAGCGCCGCCGCCAGCTTTTGAAGCCTGAGCTTCACATCCGCTGTCTCCAGAAGCTCCTGCTTGATCGCCGTGGCAATGGCGGGGAGCGACGCTGCGATGACGTCAGACAGCCTGCCCGGATCTGAGATGTTCATGGCAATGGCTGCCAGATCGTCGGAAAGGATGGGGGAGAGAGAAACGATCTTCTGGAAGAGGCTGGCGATGTTCCGCATCAGCGCCTCGGTCTCCAGATCGCCGGGCTTCGCCTCGGTCTCAACCACCTCCTCGACACGCGCCCTGATGAACGGCGTGGTCTCGACCACTTCAACCAACCGGATGCGGGTCAACCCCTGGACCATGAGCCTCATGGTGCCGTCGGGGTACTTGAGGACCTTGTGGATGACGGTCGCCGTGCCGACCTCGAAGAGATCCTCCGGCTTCGGATCCTCGATCGAGGGGTCCCGCTGGGTTACCACCCCGACGATCCGCGGCCCCTGCACCGCGTCGTTAACTACGCGAACTGAGGGCTCCCGCCCCACTGCCAGCGGGAGCACTGCCTGAGGGAAGAGCACAGTGTCGCGCAGGGGAAGAATCGAGAGGATGTCGGGCAGCACGACCTCGGGGCTGTCCTCCTCCCTCAGCTCTTTGAGAATCCTCTCCTCACTCATTGCCGGCTCTTTCCTTGCCCCCTATTGTGGGGCGCTCGCTAGAAGATGTCGAGAGGTTTGAGATGGCCCGAGGCCGCCCTGACCAGCGCCTCGGCTGCCCCGCGGCTTCGACGGTCGCTGTACTGGGGCATTTCTTGCCTCACATAGGCCAGAAGGTCCTCGGCCTGCTTCTGCATTTCGAGCATCCGCCGCCTCATCTTTAAGATGATCTCGACCCCGGCGAGATTCACGCCCAGGTCGCGCGTCAGCCGAAGCACTCGGGCGACCTCCTCCACGTCCCCTGCTGAATACATCCTGGTGCGCCCCACGCTCCGGCTGGGGCGGATCAGCCCTTTGCGCTCCCAGAGGCGGAGGGTCTGCGGGTGAATCTTGAGCATCTCCGCCACCACGCCGATCATGTAGAGAGGCTTCCCGGTATCTTTCACGGGCGTCACTCCCTGGACGGCGGCCGGCCGCCCTCCAGGCTCTCCAGAAAGGGCAAGCGGGGGTTGCCCGGACAGAGTCGCTCCAGCTCTCTGAAAATCGCCTCTATCCTCGAATCGACGCCGCGTGGAATCTCCACCCTGGCGGTCACGTAGAGATCGCCGCGGCCGCCGCTGGCCACCTTGGGAACGCCCCTCCCCCGAATGCGGAAGAGCTGGCCGTTCTGTGTGCCTGGGGGAACCAGCATGGAGACCGGGCCTTCCATAGCGGGGACTTCGATGCGGGCTCCCAGGACGGCTTCAGTGATCGTAAGGGGCAGCTCGCAGTGCAGGTTGTCTCCTTTCCTCACGAAGAAGCGGTGAGGCGAGACCCGCGTGATGACGATGAGATCCCCGCGAGGACCTCCGAAGGGACCCGAGTGCCCTTCCTCGGGCACTCTGATCTGGGCCCCGGTATCCACCCCTGGAGGGATCGAGACCGACAACCGGGCCAGAGAAGGTGCGACCCCCCGCCCCTTGCAGCGTGGACACGGATCGCTCGCCCGCTCGCCCATTCCTTCGCAGGCCTGGCACGGCTCAGGACCGGACTGGCCGGATTCGCTCCAGAGCGCGCCGACCCCGCCGCAGTGGTCGCACTGAACGCGCGCTCCGCCGGCCCGGGCCCCCGAGGCGCCGCACGGCTCGCACGGGGAAAGCCTCTGGACCTCCAGCGTCACGGAGACCCCGGAAACCGCGTCCTCAAACGCCAACTCCACCGGGGCGTGCAAGGCATCTCCCCGCGCCAGGCCGCGGCTGGCGGGCCGGCCGCCCGCCGCCGCCAGGTCCGGGGGGGATGCGCGATCTTTCGAGTGATCGTAGGCGGTGCGGGCGGCCGGGTCGCTCAGAACCCGATAGGCAAGTGAGATCTCCTCAAACAGCGTCTCCGCCTGCTGATCCCAAAAGTTGACATCGGGCGAGTACTGGCGCGCGAGCCGCCGGTAGGCCTGGCGGATCTCCCTGACCGTGGCTTCGGCTTCCACGCCAAGAACCGCGTAGTAATCCCGCTTCATGCCAGTCCGCCGGGCGTTCTCACTTCTTGTTGTCGCCGAGGTCCTCGAACTCAGCGTCCACTACGTCACCCTCTGCCGGCTTCGACTCCCGTCCCGCTCCGCCTTCGGGAGGCGCTCCTCCCGCCTGGGCCTTGGACTGGGCCTCCCTGTACATGACCTCGGCCAGCTTGTGGGAAGACTTCATGAGAGCCTCCTGCCCCCGCTTGATCCGCTCCAGGTCATCTCCCTTGAGAGCTTCCTTGAGCTCCCCGAGGGCCTTCTCGATCTCCTGCTTGTCAGAGGCCGGAACCTTGTCGCCGTGCTCGGCGAGGGTGCGCTCGGTGCTGTAGACGAGAGAGTCGGCCTGGTTCTTGACCTCGATCTCCTGGCGCCGCTTGGCGTCCTCTGCCGAGTGAGCCTCGGCCTCCTTCACCATCTTTTCGATCTCCTCCCTAGTAAGGCCGGAGGAAGCCGTGATCGTAATGTTCTGCTGCTTGCCGGTGGCGTTGTCCCTGGCCGACACGTTCAGGATGCCGTTGGCGTCGATGTCGAAGGTGACCTCGATCTGTGGCACACCGCGCGGCGCCGGAGGGATCCCCACCAGATGGAACTTCCCCAGAGTGCGGTTATCGCGGGCGAGCGGGCGCTCCCCCTGAAGGACATGGACCTCCACTGAGGTCTGGCTGTCGGCCGCAGTGGTGAAGATCTCGCTCTTCTTTGTGGGGATGGTCGTGTTCCTCTGGATGAGCGCGGTCATCACGCCGCCGAGGGTCTCGATCCCGAGGGAGAGCGGCGTCACGTCGAGGAGCACCACGTCCTTGACCTCGCCCTTCAGCACGCCGGCCTGGATGGCTGCGCCGACAGCGACAACCTCATCCGGGTTCACCCCCTTATGCGGCTCACGGCCGAAAAGCTCCTTGACCACCTCCTGGACCTTGGGCATCCGGGTCTGGCCGCCGACCAGGATGACTTCGTTGATCTCCCTGGGAGTGACCCCGGCGTCCTGCATCGCCTGCCGGCAGGGGCCAATGGTCCTCTCGACCAGGTCGGCAACCAGCGACTCCAGCTTGGCCCTGGTCAGTGTCAGGATCAGGTGCTTGGGACCGGTCTGGTCGGCCGTGATGAACGGCAGGTTGATCTCGGTCTGAAGCGTGGTGGAAAGCTCGCACTTGGCTTTCTCAGCGGCCTCCTTCAGGCGCTGGAGCGCCATGCGGTCTTTCCTCAAGTCGATCCCGTGCTCCCGCTTGAACTCGTCGGCGATCCAGTCGATCACGTGCTGATCGAAATCGTCCCCCCCGAGATGGGTGTCTCCGTTGGTGGCCTTGACCTCGAACACACCCTCCCCGATCTCCAGGACGGAGATGTCGAAGGTCCCGCCGCCGAGGTCGTAGACCGCGATCGTCTCGTCCTTCTTCTTGTCGAGCCCGTAGGCCAGGGCAGCAGCCGTAGGCTCATTGATGATCCGGAGCACTTCGAGCCCCGCGATCACCCCCGCGTCTTTGGTTGCCTGCCTCTGGCTGTCGTTGAAGTAAGCGGGAACTGTGATTACAGCCTGAGCGACCTTCTCCCCCAGGTACGCTTCGGCTGCCTCCTTGAGCTTCCTGAGGGTCATCGCCGAAATCTCCGGAGGCGAGTACTGCTTTCCCCTGACCTCGACGCGCGCGTCGCCGTTCGGGGCCTTTATCACCTTGTAGGGGACCAGCTTGATCTCCTGGAGCACCTCGTCGTGGCGACGCCCCATGAATCGCTTAATTGAGAAGACGGTGTTCTCAGGGTTGGTGATGGCCTGGCGCTTGGCCACCTGACCCACGAGAATCTCGCCGTCCTTGGTGAACCCTGCCACAGAGGGGGTCAGGCGGCTCCCTTCCTGGTTGGGAATGACGGCCGGGTCGCCCCCTTCCACCACTGCGACCACAGAGTTGGTCGTTCCGAGATCAATGCCGATCACCTTAGCCATATCCGTTCTCCCTTCGTCGATCTTTTATGTTTACGATCCAGCTAAAATCTGAGTCTGCATAGCTTATATCTTTTGAGTGTAGGCTTGTCAAGTGGAAATCCTTTGCAGGGCGTGGCGCTCAGAAACTACCCAATATATTTGACTTTCGTCGAATCCAAGTGATAGAGTCCCCTCAATGAGGCTGGGTTGTCTAGGTTGCCTGTTCCTCATAGCGATCATTGCCGGGCTTCTGATCGCGGGGGCTGGAGTCCTTCTCTTCTCCACGGCGATCTTCTCTCCGCCGGAGAACCCTCTCAAGCCCCACTACACCGCATCTGATGGGCATCGGGCCCAGCAGAAGCTGGCTGAAATTGTTCTGAGGGAGCGGCTTCTCTCGCGCGGCACACTACCGATCGTGATCACCCAGCAGGAGCTGAACGCCTTCCTTGCAAACCACCTCGAGGAGAGCGAGAAGGTCCCCCTCCGCCCTCTCGCCGTCAGGCTCACCCCGGGGACGGCTGAAATCCAGGGCCAGATCGCGCTGAAGGACCTCCTCGCCGGGCTGCCGTTCTCGCTCCTTGGCGAGTACCTCCCGCAATCCTATTCAGGGAGGCTCGTGTGGATCACCTTGCAGGGGCGGGTCAAGATCGAAAAGCGTGCCGGATACTTCGACATCCTCGATGCTTCCCTCGGGAGCCAGCCGGTACCCTCCTGGCTCTTCTCGTTGATGCTCGGCCAGAAGGGGCGTCGCCTCCTCCAATGGAAACTGCCGGCTTCAGTCGAGCGGATCGTAGTTGAAGAAGGCCGGATCGTGGTCAACATCCGGCCGCGGTCGTCCGGACTCCTCCGCGCTTCTCCCTCGCTCAGAGAGAACGGCTCAGCGCGGGCCGACAGCCCGGATAAACCGCATCTGGAGGTCGTAGAGAATCTCCTCCAGAAGCTGGCTTTCCTCTGGGGTGCGGTTTCCTTCGGTCTTCTCTTTGAGGAGAGCTAAGAGATCGATGCTGTATCTGGCCTGGGCCAGGTCGCGGTGAACCTTCCCGGTTGCCGGATCTGCGGCCTCACCGAGGTTAACAAGGGCAGAACTGGCGAACATGATGAAGAGCGACGCCAACTCCGGTCCCTCCTGGACCGGGGGGACCTCAGGCGCGACGGCGCCTGCTGTCTCTTGATCCGGGAAGGCGCTCTTGGGCGGAGGGGGCGGCTCGACCCGGGGCTCAGGCTCGTCACGTCTGGCGCGCCGGTCTCTGACGCTGAACCCCTCTTCCTCCGGGTTTACGACAACCAAAAGGTTGTTCTCCTTAAAGATGAGTAACCGGACGAGCAGCCGGCACGCTCCGAGCCTAGCACACCCCGTGGGCGCGTTCAAGAAAAGGCGGGAGAAGCGAAGGGTGTTGGAGCGGAGATTTCCCCCTGTGTATAATGGAAGCACCGGTCAAGAGTCACGCATGTCCGACAGCACAGGCTCCCTTTTTGAATCACTCCTCGACGTTATGGCCCGCCTCAGAGGCGAGGGAGGATGCCCCTGGGACCGGGAGCAGACGCGCGCCTCTCTAAAGCCATTTCTGGTCGAGGAGGTCTATGAGGCGCTTGAGGCCCTGGAGGAAGGTCAGCCGGAGGCCATCATGGAGGAGCTGGGGGACGTGCTTTTCCAGGTGATCTTCCACGTGCACGTCGCCCAGGAGCTGGGAGAGTTCACGATGGGCGATCTCCTCCGGCGCCTCGTGGAGAAGATGGTCCACCGCCACCCGCATGTCTTCGGCGGCACGACGGTCGAGAGCGCGCGGCACGCCCTGGCCCAGTGGGAGGCGATAAAGCGATCCGAAGGAGACAAGAACGGCCAGAGCCGCTCGGTCTTGAGCGGCGTCCCCGGGAGCCTCCCCGCGCTCCTTCGGGCCCAGCGCATCCAGGCCAAGGCCGCCAGGGTGGGCTTCGACTGGCCGAACCCTCAGGCGGTATGGGCGAAAGTCAGAGAAGAGATCCAGGAGATGGATGATGCGCTCGCCAGAGGTGATCGGATCCGGGTGGAGGAGGAGTTGGGCGATCTGCTTTTTTCCATCGTGAACATGGCCCGGCATCTCGACATGGACGCCGAGGGGAGCATGAGACAAGCCGTTGAGAAGTTCACGCGGCGGTTCAACGAAATGGAAAGGGAGATCACCGAGAGCGGCGCGACCCTCTCCGGCACCCCGCTCGAAGCGCTGGACAGCGCCTGGGAGGCGATCAAGGCCCGCGAGAGGCATCCACGCGGGCAGAGGGATCGAAACGCATGAAAAGCAAGGTTGGACGCACCGATATCGTCATTGAGCGCGGCGACATCACCGACTGGGAGGTGGACGCCATCGTGAACGCCGCCAACTCCCACCTCTGGATGGGCGCCGGAGTGGCAGGCGCAATCAAGAAAAAGGGCGGCATCATCATCGAGGAAGAAGCGGTCCAGCAGGGACCCATCGAGGTCGGAGAGGCTGTCGTGACGACGGCGGGCAACCTGGCGGCGACCTATGTGATCCACGCCGCCGCCATGGGCCAGGACCTCAAGACTGACGCCGAGAAGATCGCCCGGGCCACCCTATCGAGCCTCAAGCGCGCCGACGACCTCAAGATCAGCTCGATCGCGTTCCCCGCGCTCGGCACCGGGGTCGGAGGGTTCCCTCCCGGCCAGGCGGCAGAAGTCATGCTCGGGGCCCTGCTGGGACACCTCAAGGCAGGCACGACCACTCTCCAGAAAATCGCGTTCGTCCTCTACCAGGACGAGGCCGTCAAGGCGTTCACCGATACGTTGACCCGCCTCCGAGCGGCGCAATAGCCGGGGATTCTGGAGATCCCTGTCTCCATGGGCGAAAAAACGATCGGGCAACCCGTCAGCCGGCGAATCGGCGAGCTGCTGGTTGCCGACGGGCTCATCTCGCGGGAGCAGCTTCAGCGCGCCCTCGAGGAGCAAAAACACTCGAGCGAAAAGATCGGAACGATACTGGTCCGCCAGGGACTTATCACAGAGGACCAGCTCATCGGGTTCCTCTCAAGGCAGTACGGCATACCCTCCATCACCCTCTCCCAGCTAGACATTGACCCCGAGGTGCTGAGGCTGGTCCCGGCCCAGATAGCCAGGAAGTACGAGGTCCTCCCCATCACCCGTCTGGGGAACACGCTCACGCTCGCCATGGCCGACCCCACCAACGTCTTTGCGCTTGACGACGTGGCGTTCATGACCAACCTCCAGGTCATACCCGTGGTTGCCTCCCAGGGGGCGATCAGGCAGGCGATCGAGCGGCTCTTCGAGGCCAACGCCTCAGCCATCACCGAGGTCATCAGCGCGATGGAGGAGGGGGCCTCCGATCTGGAAGTGCTGGGAGAGGACTCAGAGAGTCTCCGCCCCGTGGATGTCTTCGAGTTGAAGGACTCGGCCGAAGAGGCGCCAGTGGTCAGGCTCGTGAACCTGATCCTCTCGGACGCGATCCGCCGGGAGGCCTCGGACATTCACCTCGAGCCCTACGAGAAGGTCTTCAGGGTCCGGTACCGGATTGACGGGATCCTCCACGAGATGATGACGCCGCCCAAGCGCCTCGAGCCCGCGATGATCTCCCGCGTCAAGATCATGGCCAACCTGGACATCGCCGAGCGCCGGCTCCCCCAGGATGGCCGTATAAAACTCCGCTACGCCAACCGCGAGATAGATCTCAGGGTCTCCACCCTCCCGACGATCTTCGGAGAGAAAACGGTTCTCCGGATCCTGGATAAGGAATCGCTCAAGCTGGACCTCGGCCAGCTCGGCTTCGACCCGTGGAGCCTCGAGCAGTTCAACAAGGCGATCCACATCCCCTATGGGATGGTCCTGATCACCGGTCCGACCGGCTCGGGAAAAACCACGACCCTCTACTCGGCGATCCACGCCCTGAACGTTCCCGACATCAACATCATGACCGCCGAGGATCCGGTGGAGTACAACCTCAAAGGCGTCAACCAGGTCCATGTCTACGAGGAGATCGGGCGGACCTTCGCCGCCTGCCTGCGCGCCTTCCTCAGGCAGGACCCGGACGTGATCCTGGTCGGAGAAACGCGCGACCTCGAAACCGCCCAGATCGCCATCCGGGCCGCCCTCACCGGGCACCTCGTGCTGACCACTCTCCACACCAACGACTGCCCCTCCACGGTGGCGAGGATCCTGGACATGGGGATCCCGCCCTTCCTCGTCTCCTCCTCGCTCCTCCTGATCCTGGCCCAGCGGCTCTGCCGGAAGGTCTGCAAGGAGTGCAGGGAGCCATACGAGGCCGACGAGGAGACGCTCGTCCCCTACGGGCACGTCCCCCGGGGAATCGGCAAGGCCGCCTTCTATCGGGGCAAAGGGTGCCAGGCGTGCAACTTCACCGGAATGAAAGGCCGGACCGCGATCTACGAGGTCATGCCGGTGACTCAGGAAATCAGGGACCTGATCCTCCGGGGGGCCCAGAGCAGCGAGATCAGGGAAGTGGCCCAGCAGCAGGGAATGAAGACCTTGCGCCAGGCCGGACTCATGAAGGTCGTCGAGGGAGTGACCACCGTGGAAGAGGTCCTCCGGGTCACCCTCTGATAATGCGGATAAGGAAACCGTGATGGCCGCGACCATGAGCGATCTGTTGACGATCATGATCGAGCGGGGAGCGTCTGACCTCCACATCACGACCGGGACTTATCCCCAGATCCGGCTTCACGGCAGCCTGGTCCCTCTCGCCGAGTTCGAGATCCTGACCCCCCAGGACACCCAGCGGCTGGCCTACAGCGTGCTGAGCGAAGGGCAGAAGCAGAAGTTCGAAGAAGAGAGCGAGCTCGACTTCTCTTTCGGGATACAGGGGCTCTCGCGCTTCCGCGCCAACATCTACCGTCAGCGGGGGGCGGTGGCCGCCGCCGTCCGCGTCGTCCCGTTCAAGATCCGCTCCTTCGAGGAGCTGGGCCTCCCGCCGATCGTGTCCGAGCTGGCTGGCCGGCCCAAGGGGCTCGTGCTGGTGACGGGGCCCACAGGCTCGGGCAAGTCCACCACCCTGGCGGCCATGATAGACAAGATCAACAGCGAGCGCTCCGAGCACATCGTCACCATCGAGGACCCGATCGAGTTCGTTCACCCTCACAAGAAGTGCGTCGTGAACCAGCGGGAGGTCTTCTCCGACACCCAGTCGTTCAAGCACGCGCTCCGGTCAATCCTCAGACAGGACCCTGACGTGGTGCTGGTGGGAGAGATGCGGGACCTCGAAACCATCCAGGCTGCGTTGACGATAGCCGAGACCGGCCACCTCACCTTCGGGACCCTGCACACCAACTCGTGCGCACAGACCATGAACAGGATCATAGATGTCTTCCCGCCCCACCAGCAGCCCCAGGTGCGCGCCCAGCTTTCGCTGGTCCTCGAAGGGGTCCTCTCCCAGCAGCTCCTCCCGAGGGCTGACGGCAATGGGCGCGTCATGGCGTTGGAGATCATGGTGACGACCCCGGCCATCCGGAACCTGATCCGTGAGGAGAAGATCCATCAAATCTACTCGGCCATGCAGACGGGGCAAAAGTACGGGATGCGAACAATGAACCAATCACTGGCTGAGCTGGTCCAGAAGAGGCTGATCACGAGAGAAGAGGCGCTAAACCGCACAACGCTCCCCGACGAGATCCACCAGCTCCTGTCAGGCGCGTCCCAGCTCGGGAAGCGGTAAGAGGTGCCCGAGATGCCGGTGTTCGCCTACCAGGGACGCACCACACGGGGATCCGCTGCCGGAGAGATCGAGGCCCCCGACCGCGCCGCGGCTGTCGCCGAGCTGAGGCGCAAACAGGTCCTCGTCACCAGGATCAAGGAAAAGGCGGGGAAGGCAGCGGCCCCGGCGTTCGGCCGAAAAAAGATCAAGGACAAGACCTTGGCCATTTTCACCCGCCAGTTCTCCACCATGATCGACGCCGGCCTTCCGCTCGTGCAGTGCCTGATCACACTTGCTGAGCAGAGCGACTCCAGGGCCCTCCGCGAGGTGATCTCGCGGGCGGCCCGCGACGTGGAGTCAGGTTCGACGCTGGCGGAAGCGCTGAGAAGACACCCGAAGGCGTTCGACGACCTGTTCACCAGCATGGTGGAGGTCGGGGAGTCGGGCGGTATCCTGGACGTTGTGCTCCAGCGGCTCTCCGTTTACATCGAGAAAGCGGCGGCGCTGAAGCGAAAGGTCAAGGCTGCCATGATCTACCCCCTCACCATCGTGGGGGTGGCCATCGTCGTCGTGATCTTCATGCTGACCTGGGTCATTCCGGTCTTCGCAAAGATGTTCCAGGGGCTGGGAGCGGACCTGCCTCTCCCCACGAAGATCGTGGTGTGGCTCTCAGAGTTCGTCCGGCAGTCCTTCCTGCCGATCGCCGCCGCGGCGGCAGGCGTCGTCTTCGGAGTCCGAGCGTTCTACAAAACCGAGGCCGGACGCTCGGCGATAGACGCGCTCCTGCTGAAGATCCCCGTCTTCGGAACGCTGATCAGGAAGGTGGCCGTGGCCCGCTTCACGAGGACCCTCGGGACGCTGGTCTCTTCCGGAGTCCCGATCCTGGAAGGACTCCGCATCACCGCCAGGACCGCCGGAAACAAGGTCGTGGAGCGGGCGGTGATGGTCGCCAGGGACTCAGTGACTGCCGGGAAGACTCTCGCCGAGCCGCTCAGGGCGTCAGCGATCTTTCCGCCGATGGTCGTTCAGATGGTCTCTGTGGGGGAGCAGACCGGGGCGCTGGACGCCATGCTCGGAAAGATAGCCGACTTTTACGACGACGAAGTTGACACGGCGGTCGGCGCTCTCACAGCCCTTCTCGAGCCGCTCATGATCGTCTTTCTCGGAGTGGTCATCGGAGGCATGGTGATCGCCATGTACCTGCCGATCTTCAAGATGATCACCCTCATCAAGTAGCCGGGCAGAGTGAACGAGACCCCGAACCTCCCAGGGCTCCTCGAACGGTTGAGCCGGTTCCGGCTCATGGCCGCCGGCATTCTTCTGGCGGCCGGCTGGCTCCTGGCTCAGTGGTCCCCCCTGCCATTTCGCCTCCTCCCGTTCGCCGCCTCCCTCGTCACGGCGGCGGCTGCCTCGGCGGTGTATCTCGCCGCGCTCAGGACCCGCTTCAGTCAAGCCGACCCGGCCGTTCTCCGCCGCTTCGCTTGGCTTCAGCTCGCGCTGGACGTGGTCCTGGAAACCGTCCTCGTTTCAGCCACAGGAGGGTTCCGCTCGATCTTCTCCTTTCTCTACGTCCTCACCATTACGGCCGCCAGCCTCATCCTGTCGCGTCGCGGAGGGATAGCCATCGCGGGGCTCTCCAGCCTGCTCTACATCGGGGCCATCTTCTCGCCGCAGGTCTTCCCCTGGAGCGGCCCGCCTAAGCCGGGCGACGCGATTGCCCTCGACCTCCCCATCATCTTCGTGAACGTGGGCGTGTTCGTCATCGTGGCCCTCCTGACAGGGACCCTGGCTGAGCGGATCCATCAGATCCGCCACGCCCTGGAGGACCAGGGCAGGAACCTGCAGGACCTCCAGGCGTTCAAAGACCTCGTCTTCCAATCTGTCGGGGCCGGGCTGATCGCCATGGACGCGAGCCGGAGGATCACGGCGTTCAACCGGGCCGCAGAGGAGATCACCGGCTTCAGAGCCGCCGAGGCGATGGGCAGGCCCTGGAACGCCATCTTCGGCGGCGGGATCTCGCCCGACGACGCGCTCGCCTCCGCCGGCGGCGAAGGGGTTCAGGCGCGCAGGCACGAGATCCGCCACCGCCGGAAGGACGGCAGCGAGATCCCTCTCGGGATCTCTTTCTGGCCGCTTCGCTCAGGAGAGGGGGCGCTGGTCGGAACAATCGGGATCTGCCAGGACCTCACAGAGATCAAGCGAATGGAGCGGCGCGTGCGCGAGGCCGACAGGCTCGCCGCCATCGGCCGGCTGGCAGCCAACATCGCCCACGAGATCAGGAACCCCTTGGCCTCGCTCTCGGGAGCCATCGAGGTGCTGGCCCGCGATCTCCCTCGTGACGACACCCGGGAGCGCCTGGTTGAGATCGCTCTCAGAGAGTCGGACAGGCTCAACCAGATCATCACCGAGTTCCTGAGATACGCCCGGCCCTCTCCGCCTCACCGCCAGCCGGTCAACATGGCGGGAATCCTCGATGAAGTCCTGCTCCTTCTGCAGCAGCGACCTCTCCCGGACAGTCTGAAGATCGCGAGGGAATGCCCAGACTCGCTTCCCGTCCATCTGGACCCTCAGCAGATGAAGCAGGCCATCTGGAACCTTTGCCTCAACGCCGCCGAGGCGATGCCCGAAGGGGGGGAGCTGCGCGTCAGCGCCGCGCTCCTGCCCGGCGAGAAGCCGGAACAGATCGAGATCTTAGTCTCAGACACCGGCTCGGGGATCCGTCCCCACGAACTCCCCCATATCTTCGAGCCATTCTTCTCCACCAAGGAGAACGGGAGCGGAATCGGGCTCGCCCAGGTCCACCGTATCGTCCAGGACCACGGAGGCGAGATCGAGGTGAGGAGCGAACCGGGGGCAGGGACGATCTTCCGGCTTCTCCTCCCCGTGCCGGTCGCCGAGCAGGAGTAGCGACGCGATGGCAGAGCCCAGGATCCTGGTCGTCGATGACGAGAAGAGCATGAGGGAGTTCCTCTCCATCATGCTGAAGAAAGATGGCTACGTTGTCGCGGCAGCCGGGGGAGGCGAGGAGGCGCTTGAGATCATCAGGCAGGAGCCGTTCGACGTCGTCATCACGGACGTGAGGATGCCGAGGGTGGACGGGCTTCAGATCCTCAAGGCTGTGAAGGACGCCTCCCTCGACACAGCGGTGATCATGATCTCGGCGTTCTCCTCGACTGAGACAGCCGTGGAGGCGATGAAGCTCGGCGCCTACGACTACATCACCAAGCCTTTCAAGGTCGATGAGGTCAAGGTCATCGTCAAGAACGCGCTCGAGCGGAAGCGGCTGCTCGACGAGAACATCCGCCTTCAGAACCTCGTTGCGAACTTTCAGCACCGGTTCGAGGGGATCATCGCGAAGAGCCACTCCATGAAGGGGGTCTTCGAGACGATCCAGAAGGTCGCCCAGGGTTTCTCCACCGTCATGATCACGGGAGAGAGCGGGACGGGCAAGGAGCTGGTCGCCACAGCGATCCACAACAACTACAACAACCCCCGCAGGGCGGGGCCGTTCGTGTCGGTCAACTGCGGGGCGATCCCCGAGGGACTGATGGAATCAGAGCTGTTCGGCCACGTGAAAGGGTCGTTCACGGGGGCGGTGGCGAACAAGCGCGGGCTCTTCGAGGAGGCCGGCGGCGGGACGCTCTTCCTCGACGAGATCACAGAGATTCCCCCCGCCGTGCAGGTGAAGCTCCTCCGGGCGATCCAGGAGAAAGAGATCCGCCGCGTGGGTGATACAAAGGACATCAAGGTGGACGTCAGGCTGATAGCCGCATCGAACAGTGACGTTGAAAAGGCGGTGGCCGAAGGAACACTCCGCGAGGACCTCTTCTACCGGCTCAACGTGATCCCGATCCGCCTCCCGCCGCTCAGGGAGCGCCGCGAGGACATCCCGCTCCTCGTCACCCACTTCATGAGAAAGTTCACTCTGGCGTTCGGCAAGGAGATGAAGGGGATCTCTCCCGAGGCCCTCCAGATCCTGGAGCGCCACCATTGGCCCGGCAACATCCGCGAGCTTGAAAATGTCGTCGAGCGGGCCGTGGTTCTCGGGACCGGAGAGATCCTGACTCCCGAGGCGCTGCCGGAGTCAGTTCTCCGCCAGAGACCTCCTCAGGGAATCGAGATCGACCTTCCCGCTGAAGGTCTCGATCTGGAGGCCACCCTCAACCAGGTCGAGATGAATCTGCTCAAAGCGGCTCTCGAGCGCACCGGAGGGGTGCAGACGCGGGCCGCCGACCTCCTCAGGATGACCTTCCGCCAGTTCCGCTACAAGCTCCAGAAGCACAACCTGGCCAGGAGAGCTGAAGGCCCGGAGGAGTGACGGTTTTGGTCAATCGCGTGCCAGCTTTTTGGCCCAGGTGCCGGCGAGAAGGAACCCGCTTGCTTGGAGCCCCAAAGTTTTCGTCAATCTCATAAGCAGATAGCCTGCCGGATCCCAAAGGGGAAGGGCTGGCATTGAAGATGCATATCTAATCGGGCGTGAGACCCATTTGCCAAACAAAGGAGGTTCACGTCATGACACGCTTTCTGAGAGAGAGAAGGTTCAGGTTCGGAGGGGAGCGCGGCTTTACGCTGATCGAGCTGATGATTGTCGTCGCGATCATCGGAATCCTGGCGGCGATAGCCATCCCGCTCTACGCCAACGTCCAGACCCGGGCGAGGATCGCCAAGGTCCAGGCCGATACGAGGACAGTTGGCTCGGCCGTCATGACCTACATGGCCCACTGCGGCGGGCTCCCTGCTCCCGCGCTGGCGGCCACGTCAACGGCGTGCGCAACGTCAACCGCTGTCGCGAGCGACGTTGTTCCCCCGGCCTTGACCGTGGCTCAGACCAACGCGCAGGGCCAGGCGGCGGGTCCTTTCCTGAACGCCGTTCCGACAACCCCGGGCGGTGCCGCCTACACTTACGCAATTACCGCCACCGGCACTTTCACGGTTAGCGGGACGACCGACGGCGTCACAGTCACAGTCCCGTAGGACCAACCTCAAGCCAGGCTCGAACAAGGGGGAGGGGACGGCGTCCCCTCCCCCTTCCCACTTTCCGCTGAGCGCAGGTCGGCGGCCCTGGAGGGATTCGGATGGCCATAATGATCCCTGAAGCCCTTCCCTCTTCCGGGCCGACCCCGGGGGAACGGAAAGTCTTCGCCGCCCTCAGCCATGGCCTTTCTGATGGCTTCGTCGTCTACTCCGAGCTGCCGGTCTCAAGGCGCTATGCCGACTTCGTGGTGATCGAGAGGGACCTC
>CAZXPE010000015.1:0-20937 GCA_964642915.1 uncultured bacterium
GCCGCGTTCTTCCGCGGGCTCCCCCGGAAGGCGGCGGAGGCCGAAAGGTAGCGCTTTGATGCCGAGCGGGTGTCGAGGGGTTAAGCCGGATTATTCAGCGCGCTTCAAGCAGCTCCGTCGCCGCCCGGTAAGCGACCCCAACAGCCGGCAGGCAGACCTTGATGGGAACGTCAGAGGCGTAGAACTGCTTGGCCCCCTCCCGCGTGGAGAGGTCCATGCCGGTCAGCGTCCGGCACTCGATGTGGCCCATCTCCGTCTCGAAGCGGCGGCGCAGCTCCTGGGTCATGGCGTAAGCTTTGGCGTCGCGCTCTGATGACTCCTGGCGGCCGTGCCTGAGGCCGATCGCCATGACCGCCCCGACCAGCGCCCCGCAGACTGAGCCTGTGCCGCCGATCCCCCCGCCGAACGCCGTGGCGATCCGGGGGATCGACGTGTCCTGGATACCCATTTGCCGGCACACGGCCAGCAGTACAGCTTCAGATCAGTGGTACCTTTGAGTCAGTAACTGCTGGGCAGGATTGAGATCCATGGCAAAACCCGCTTCCTTAGCGGCCAATGCACACCTGGTGAGCTGCACAGTAGAAGCTGCTCAATGCTAGAAGGGACCGCCGGGCGTGTCAAGGCACTCCCGCACAGACGGCAAAGAGTGGCGTTTTTTGGCGAGTTGATCCTGATTCTTACCGGTGCGTGGGAACATAATCACCTGAAGCCGCCGGAGGGACCGGCCGATCATCTGAAAGGACGGAGACTGGGGAGCGTTATGGCGTTAGCGAGACATGGAAAGAGTCGTTCAAGACGGATCGGCCGGCACATGGGCCGCCGGGAGATCTGGCGGGGCCGGTTCTACGCCTTGCTGGTCCTGACTGTCCTGGCTCTCTCCTACGTCTTAGTCCCGTGGGTGGCCGCGACAGTGCTCAACGGCCCCGGCTTCACCGGTAACTTCTACGAGCCGAAAGATTTCGAGCGCCAGAGCTACATGGCGAGCCGGACAATCAAGATGGGGCCGCTGGGCGGCGTCGAGATCCTCAAGGTCGTCCTTGTCGTCCTTGTCGGCAGCTCCTGGCTCACCTACCTCGCGTCCGTCCCACGCTGACCTCGGCTGATCCCCTCGGCCTGTTTTCTGTTGAGGTGCGGTCTCTCTTCCTGTATCTTCTGCATGAACGCCGGTTCACCATGAAGGTATTCACAGAGGAGCACGAGAGGTTCAGGGCCACGGTCAGGAGCTTCGTTGACCGCGAGATCGTCCCTCACGTCGAGCAATGGGAGGCTGAGGGCCAGATTCCGAGATCCCTCTGGCTCAGGATGGGGGAGCTGGGGCTCCTCGGTGTGGAATACGACGAGAAGTACGGCGGAAGCGGCGCTGATTTCCTCACCACTGTCGTGCTGGCTGAGGAGCTGGCCCGCTCCCGTTCGGGCTCTCTCGCCATGGCGGTGGGGGTCCACACCGACATGGCCTCCCCCCACCTCTACTACACCGGGAGCGAGGCGCTGAAGGAGAAGTACATCCCGGCGATCTGCCGGGGAGAGAAGATTTGCGCCCTCGCAGTGACCGAGGCGGGCGGTGGCTCAGACGTGGCTGCGATCAAAACCCGCGCGCGGCGCGACGGCGACCGTTACTTACTGAACGGCTCGAAGATGTTCATCACCAACGGGCTCCAGGCCGGCCTCTTTTTCGTCGCTGCCCGAGTGGAGGAGGGCGAGGCCGGGCGGCGCCACAGGGGAATCTCCATGTTCCTCGTGGAGCGTGGGAGCCCCGGCTTCACGGTGGGACGGAAGCTCGACAAGATGGGGATGCGCGCCTCGGACACCGCCGAGCTTGCCTTTCAGGACGTGCCGGTAGCGGCTGAGCACCTGCTGGGACAGGAAGGGAAGGGGTTCTACGAGGTGATGAGGATCTTCCAGCGCGAGCGGCTGATGGCCGGCGTCCACGCCGTCGCCATGTGCCAGCGCGCCCTGGAGGACACCATCGCCTACGCCAGGGAGCGGCAGGCCTTCGGGGGCCCGCTCTCGGAGAAGCAGGTGATCCGCCACAAGCTGGCGGACATGGCGACCCTCATCGAGGCCGGGCGCTGGATGACCTACGCCGCCTGCCTCAAGTTCGGCGCCGGCGAGGACGCCGTGAAAGAGATCTCCATGGTCAAGCTCTTCACCGGCGAGATGGCGAACCGCATCGCGTACGATGCGGTGCAGATCCACGGGGGGTACGGATACATGAGGGAGTACCCCGTGGAGCGCTTCTACCGCGACGCGAGGCTCCTCACCATCGGCGGCGGCACGTCTGAGATCATGAAGGAGATCATCGCCAAAGGTCTCGATCTCTAGCGCCGGGGCCGGGCGCATGACCGCTCCCGATTTCGTGGCGATCGGGCACGTTACCCTTGACGTGATCGGGGCCGAGAGGCGCCCCGGCGGAGCCGCGCTCTACGCGGCCCTCACAGCCCATCGCCTCGGCTCCACAGTCGGCCTCCTCACGAGCTTTGCATCTGACTTTCCCCGCGACGTCCTCCCGGCCGAGATCGAGGTCGTCAACGTCACTTCCTCCCGGACCACCATCTTCCGCCACGAGGCGGGACGTCCCGGCCGCCGCCTCACGCTGCTGGATCGGGCCTCCGACCTGGAGATGGACCATCTTCCCTCTTCGTGGAAGGTCGCAAGCCTTGCCCTGCTCTGCCCTGTCGCGAACGAGGTGGACCCGATTCTTGCCTCAGCGTTCACCGATGGCGCGGCGGGGGCCTCGGTGCAGGGGTGGATGAGGAAGAGGGGCGCGGGCGGCGCCCTCATTCCGGCGCGGTGGGAAGACTCAGCGATGGTCATCCCTCACGTCCAGGCTGTGTTTCTGAGCCTGGAGGATATGGGGGAATACGAGGCTGACGTGCTGGAGTGGTTTCAGAAGGTCCCGGTCGGCATCGTAACGGCGGGTGCGGCAGGCGCCATTCTCTTCGTCAACGGCGAGCGCTACGCGGTCCAGGCCGATCTCGCGCGGGAGGTTGACGCCACCGGAGCCGGAGACGTCTTCGCCGCCGCGTTCCTGCTCGGCTACCAACGGGAGGGCGACCCCTGGGAGGCGGCCGGCCGGGCAGCTTGCGCCGCGGCCATGTCGGTGGAGAAGCCGGGCGTGGCGGGCATTTCTTCCGGTGAGGCGGTGGAGCAGCGATTCCAGCGCTACCGGGAGCGTATCGCCGCTGGGCCTTGACACTGCCGGAACCTCTCGGCTACTCTCTGCTCACCCATGACTCAGCCAAGATCGAGCGGGCGTGAGAGGAGGGGCGGGCCATGAAGATCTTTCTCGACACCGCCAACGTGGATGAGCTTCGGGAAGGGGTCGCCATGGGAATCCTCGACGGCTGCACGACCAACCCTTCCCTCATCGCCAAGGAGAAGCGGCCCTTTCGACCCCTGGTGGAGGAGATCTGCGCCATCGTCCCCGGCCCCGTGAGCCTCGAGGTCGTGGCAACCGACTTTGAGGGAATGGTCAAAGAGGGAAGGGAGTTGGCCCAGATCGCTCCGAACGCTGTGGTAAAGGTCCCGCTCACCAGGGAAGGGCTCAAGGCGGTCAAGCGCCTTGCGGGCGATGGGATCAAAGTCAACCAGACCCTCTGCTTTTCCGCTCCCCAGGCGCTCCTCGCTGCCAAGGCCGGGGCGACCTACATCAGCCCCTTCCTCGGCCGCCTCGACGACATCTCCCACGTCGGGATGGACCTGGTCAGGCAGATCGTCGGGATCTACGGGAACTACGGCTTCAAGACTCAGGTGCTCGCCGCCTCCATCAGGCACCCGCTTCACGTCGTTGACGCCGCCCTGGCCGGGGCCCACGTCGCCACCATGCCGTTCTCGGTGCTCGAACAGCTCGTTAAGCATCCGCTGACAGAGATCGGGATCAAGAGGTTTCTGGAAGACTGGAACAAGGCCGGCGTCAAACTGTAGGCGCGCAGGGAGGTGCAGCTATGAGCCAGTTTACCGAAGGCGGCCGAGCGTTTCGGGGCACTCGACATCTTCGTTGCCAGCGCCGCCGCGACGGCCTTCAAGCACGTGCTCGACCTCAAGGCCCACCACCTCGCCCAAAGGGAGGATGGGAACGCCTGAGGACATTGCCCGAGTGATCGCCTTTCTCTGCTCCGACGACGCCGAGTGGATCGTCGGCCAGACCATCATGGTGGACGGCGGCATGACGATCCCGTCCCCTTACGTGAGGCTGCCCGAACGGAACCCGTGAGCTCAGGGTGGCGCGGCCGTCCTGAGCCAAGGAGGGTACTATGTTAAAGCGGATTCTGAGTCCAATCGCGCTATTTGCCGTGGTTCTCATGGCCGTCGTCCCGGCAGGAGCCCAGAAGATGGGCGGGAGCCTCGTCATCGCCCAGGGCGTGGACGCGGTGACCCTCGACTCCCACCTGGTGGTGGATGCTCCCACCTTTACCGTTACGAGCCACATCTACGAGACGCTCTTCGAGTACACACCTGACGGGAAGATCGTTCCGCACCTGGCGGAGTCCTACACCGTCTCGGCGGACAGCCTGGTCTGGACGCTCAAGCTCCGGAAAGGAGTCAAGTTCCACGACGGCACGCTGCTGGACGCCGAAGCCGTCAAGTTCAACCTGGAACGGGTCCTCACTCCGGAGACCAAGAGCACGTACAAGTTCCTGATCGACCGGATCAAGAAGATCGAGGTCGTGGATGACTCGACGGTCCGCCTCAGCACGGAGAAGCCCTTCGCCCCGATGCTGGCGCATCTCACCCACGGGGCCATCGCGATCCAGGGCCCGGCCGCCATCAAGAAGCACGGGAAGGAGTACATCAACTTCCCGACGGGGACCGGACCCTTCAGGTTCAAGGAGTGGGTGAGGGGAGACCGTCTCGTCCTCGTGAAGAACCCGGATTACTGGGGGAAGAAGCCCTACGTCAACGAGGTGGTCTTCAAGCCCGTGCCAGAGGGGGGCGCCCGGGTGGCTCTGGTTGAGACCGGCGCGGCCCACGCCATCGTGCGCGTGCCGCCGCGCGACGCCCCGCGGCTGGCGGCGAGCCGGGACGTGGAGGTGGTCAACACCCCGAGCGTCCGGACCATCTACATCGCCTTCAACATGCTGAAGGCTCCCTTCACTGATCTCCGGGTGCGCCAGGCCCTGAACCACGCCGTGAACAAGTCCTCCATCGTCCAGCACATCCTGGCCGGAGTGGGGCGCCCCTCTGACGCGCCGATCTCTCCGGGGATCTTCGGCTATCGGCCGATCATGAGCTACGAGTACGACCCGGCCAAGGCCAAGAAGCTCCTGGCTGAGGCGGGGTTCCCCAGCGGCTTCAAGACCGAGCTTTACTGCCCCTCGGGGCGCTACCTGAACGACATTCAGGTCTGCGAGGCCGTCCAGGCCCAGTTCCGCGAGGTCGGGGTGGACGCTTCCATCAAGACCATGGAGTGGGCGGCCTACCTCGAGATCACCAAGAAAGGGCCCCAGGAGTCGGTCGTCCCCATGTACATGCTCGGCTGGGGGACGGTAACCGGAGACGCCGACTACGGCCTCTACGCACTCTTCCACTCCTCCCAGTGGACGCCGACCGGCCAGCACCGGAACTTCTACAAGAACCCGAAGGTGGACGAGCTCCTGGACCGCGGGCGGAACGTGGCCAACCCCGCGGCGCGCGAGGCGGCGTACAAGGAAGCCATGGAAATCATCATGAAGGACGCCCCCTGGCTCTTCCTCCACGCCGAGTCCCAGCTCTCGGCGGTGCGGAGGAACGTCAAGGGCGTGGTGGTCCACCCCATCGAGCGCGTGATGGCGCAGGCGGCCTGGATCGAGTAGCGGTTCCGATGCCCGCCGTGTCCGCCGGCGAGGGGAGCCCCCGCTCCCCTCGCGCTGTCTGAGCCCATGGGGACCTATCTCGTCCGGCGCCTGCTCCTGACGCTCCCGGTCCTGCTGGGCGTCACCTTCATCATCTTCGCCATGGTCCGGCTCATCCCCGGCGACCCGGCCCAGGTGATCGCGGGCGAGCAGGCCACGCGGGAGACCGTGGAGGCGGTGCGCCGGAGCCTCGGCCTCGACCAGCCGATCCCCGTCCAGTACGCGCGCTTTCTCATTGATCTGCTCAGCGGCGACATGGGTCGCTCGGTCCGTACCTATCGTCCTGTAGTGAGAGAGCTGGCTGACCGATTCCCCAACACCATCGAGCTGACTCTGGCCGCAATGCTTGTGGCCTCGCTGATCGGAATCACCGCTGGCGTGGTCTCGGCAACGCGCCAGAACCGGTGGCCCGACACGCTCAGCATGCTCCTGGCGCTCGGCGGCGTGTCCATGCCGGTCTTCTGGCTCGGGCTGATGCTGATCCTGCTCTTCTCCGTCAAGCTGGGCTGGCTGCCGCCCGTCGGGCGGGGCACCTGGGCCCAGCTCGTCCTGCCCGCCTTCACCCTCGGCGCCGCCTCGGCGGCGATCCTGGCCCGGATGACCCGCTCGAGCCTGCTGGAGGTCCTGCGCCAGGACTTCGTCACGACGGCGCGTGCCAAGGGGCTGGCCGAGCGGTGGGTCATCTACAAGCATGCGCTCAAGAACGCGATGATCCCGGTGGTGACCGTCATGGGGCTCCAGTTCGGGACGCTGCTCTCGGGCGCCGTCCTCACCGAGACCGTCTTCGCCTGGCCGGGGATCGGGCGGCTGATCGTCGAGTCGATCCTCGCCCGCGACTACCCGGTGGTGCAGGGGGCCGTGCTCCTGACGGCGCTCACCTTCGTCTTCGTGAACCTGGTGGTAGACCTCCTCTACTCCGTCCTGGACCCGCGGATCCGCTATGAGTGACGGCGCCCGGGGCCCGTGGGGCGAGGCGGTCGGGCGCCTCCGGCGTCGCCGGAGCGCCGTGGCGGGGCTCGCGCTCGTGCTGGGATTCACGCTCGCTGCGCTCCTGGCCCCCCTCCTGGCGCCTGCCGATCCTCTGAAGTCCGACTTCGCCCAGTCCCTGGCCGCGCCTTCCCGGGAGGCCCCGCTCGGGCGGGACGAGCTCGGCCGTGACGTCCTCTCCCGGATCCTCTACGGCGCCCGGATCTCGCTGACGATCGGCGTCGTGGCCGTCGGGATCGGCGTCGCGATCGGCGTCCCTCTTGGCGCGATGTCGGGCTACTTCGGCGGGCGCATGGACTTGCTGGTCCAGCGGCTGGTGGACGTGATGCTGGCCTTCCCGGGGATCCTCCTGGCGCTCGTGACGGTGAGCGTGCTGGGCGTGGGGCTCTATACCGCGATGGTGGCCATCGGGGTCGTCTCGATCCCCGCTTACGCGCGGCTGGTCCGGGGGTCGGTCCTCTCCGTCAAGGAGCGCGAGTTCGTGACGGCAGCCCACGCCGTCGGCCACGCCGACGCGGCCATCCTCGGCCGCCACATCCTGCCCAACTGCGTGGCGCCGGTGCTGGTGCAGTCCACGCTCCAGATCGGCAGCGCCATCCTCACCGCCGCCGCCCTGGGGTTCCTCGGCCTCGGCGCCCAGCCCCCGACCCCCGAGTGGGGGACGATGCTCTCCAAGGGGCGGGACTTCCTCCGGGTGGCGCCCCACATCACCGCGTTTCCCGGGGTGGCGATCATGCTCGTCGTCCTCGGCTTCAACCTCCTGGGCGATGGCCTTCGCGACGCTCTGGACCCGCGGCTCAAGACATAGAAGAGAATTGCCCGCGGCTGATCGCCAGGCGTCGCCGGTTACGCTCCGACGACGGGGAGACCGCAGGCTCTTGCGGCGACGGCCAGGGTCGCGTCGTGCGTAGCCATGACGAGGTCGGCCGGTTCCCGCTCACGCCAGAGGAGAGCCGTGGCAAGGTGGATCGCATCGAGAGTCCCGAGGGGCGTGGGGAGCGGCTGAGAGGCGTGGCTCAAGACGACCCGCGTCGGCTCCACGATCTCGATCTCCCTCACCATCCGGAAGACCGCTTCCCGCCGCGCGGCAAGTTCCTTATCCGGCAGACCGCTCGACAGCCTCAGGCGATCCAGGGTCCGAAGGCATTCCACTTCCACGAGGGCGCTTGCCACTCCCCTTCGGATGGACTTCCACTCGGCGAGCTTGTCCTTCTGGCCGAGGATGACCCGGAGGAGCACGGAGGAGTCGAGGTAGGCGATCACCGTTCCCGTTCTCTCTCCTCGATCAGGAGAGAGACGATGTCGATGTCGAGTTTAAGGGGCGGAGGGATTGGAACGCGCTGGAGAGACCTGTACTTCCTGAGAGGCGGCCGGACGACCAGCGGTTCGCCTTCCCTGGAGTAGGGGAGGAGGCGCGCGACGGGCGTGTCCCGGTCCAGAACGGTGAGAGGATGACCTCGGCGCACCTCTCGCAAGTGCTGGCTGAGACGGGCCTTGAGATCGGCAATCTTGACGTTCTTCATGGTCTTAATGTAGTCATATATGGTCATGTTGTCAATGAGCCGTGCGTGCCTCAAAGAGACTGAGGCCTCGAACATCCATTCCACCCGATCCCGGTCTCGGCTTCGTATAACCTGGTGAGAGACCGAGATGGAGACTTCCTGTGGCGGCTGACGACCGGGCGCTGATGCGCCGCGTGGCGCGGCGCGATGACGACGCGTTTCGCGAGATCGTGAGCCGATACCAGGACAGGCTCTTCACTGTGGCCCGGCGGCTCCTCGGAAACCGGGCCGACGCTGAAGACGTGGTCCAGCGGGCGTTCCTTCAGCTCTTTCGGAACGCGGGGAGCTACAACCCCCGCTGGCAGCTCTCGACCTGGCTCTACCGAATCCTCACCAATGCCTGCGTCGATGAGTTGAGAAGGCGGCGCGGCCGAGGGGAGTTGCCTGATCCGCCCCCGGCCCCGAGGCCGGGGGACAGCCTGGAGGTGAGGCGGGCGCTTGAGCGCGTGCCGACAGAGGCACGGCTCCTCCTCACGCTCCGCTACGTGGGGGGCCTCTCCTACGTGGAGCTGGCAAGGGTCCGCGGTCTCTCGATCAACACGGTAAAGAGCCAGTTGGTCCGAGGGAAAGCAATCTTGAGGAGGGCGCTCAAATGAGGGGAGCGATGATGGATCGTCTGGACGATCTGCTGGCAGCTCATTTCAGCGTGGAGCCTGCCCCGAACGGGCTCGCCACTCTGGTTCTCAGTGAAGCTCGGAGCGCCGGGCCGGAGCTGCTGGGGCTCATTGGCCGGATCGGGGTCACGGCCACTGAGAGCGGAATCTCCATGATCAGCGCCACGCGCCTGGCGCCACCGTCCTCGGCGCGCGGCCGGCGGCTCGTCGAGCAGGCGAGGGAGGAGCTGGCCGGCTACCTGGAAGGGAAGCGGAGCTTTTTCACTGTCCCCGTTGATCTCTCTGGGCTGTCGGAGTTCCAGCGTGATGTTCTGGCCGCCGCCCGAACGATTCCCTTCGGCGAGGTCCGTTCTTACGCGTGGGTGGCCGGGGAGATAGGGAGCCCTCGGGCTGTGCGGGCCGTGGGGAGCGCGCTTGGCCGGAACCCCGTTCCACTGATCGTTCCGTGCCACCGGGTGGTAAGGAGCGACGGGAGCCTGGGCGGCTATAGCTTCGGCCTCCCGATCAAAGATCGGCTCCTCGCTCTTGAGCGCGCCATCCCCGCGCTGGTCGGCTGCGCGTCAACCCGGATCGTCTGCCGGCGTGGGTGCCGTCACGAGCAGCGGATCGGAGAGGACCAGCGCGTGGTCTTTGCGACCGTGAGTGACGCGAGGAGCGTCGGCTACCGCCCCTGTCGGGTCTGCCGTCCCGCCGGATAGAAGAAATCGAATCAGTCAGACAAGAACCGATTCGATCCCAAGTCGCTTGCGGGTGAGCAATGAGGAATCTCTGTATCCGCTTCGTCCCTGCTTCCTGAACGTAATACGGGGTTAAGACACTGGTGTCGAGGTAAACGCTCAATAGCGCGACTCCCGTCGCTCCTTCATCAACGCCTCCGTCAGCGAGCCCTTGATGCGGATTTTCGCGCGGAACTCCGTCAGGTCTGGCAGGCGCTTGACCTTGCGCTCAGGCGGTATCAGGCGGGCAATGGTCTTTCCCCGGCGCAGGATGGTAATTTCCTCGCCACGTTCTACCCGATCCAGCAGCTCGCTGATCCGGTCCCGGGCGTCTTTGACGTTGATCTTCAACATGGGCGTCTATATGTACACTGAAAATGTCCACTTATTCGCATGGGTCGTCAAATCAAATCTGCTCCGAGCCTTTTTGCCGCGCGGAAGACACTACCATTGGCTCGTGTTGACATTCAAGCCCTCTTCCTCCATAGATAGTGAGGTCGCCGGGAAGAGAATATGATGACTTGCACGGCTGATTGATGCAGGGCTCCCGCTCGCGCCTGGATCTGCCTCCCATGGCAATCCTCGTGGCGTGCTGCGCCACGTGGGGAGTCAACCAGGTCGCGATCAAGGTCAGCAACTCGGGGATCTCACCGATCCTCGGGGCCGGGCTTCGTTCACTGGTGGCAGCGCTCTTCCTGATGGCGTGGTGCGCTCTCCGCGGGATCCCGCTCTTTCGGCGGGACGGAAGTCTCGGTCACGGGATCACGATCGGGCTCCTTTTCGCGGGGGAGTTCGTCTTCCTCTACTGGGGGCTGGTTCTCACGACTGCGTCCCACAGCGTGATCTTTCTCTACACCGCGCCCTTCTTCGTGGCCCTGGGCGCCCACCTCTTTCTGCCCGACGAGCCGATCGGGCCCGGGAAAGTGGCGGGCCTCTCTCTGGCCTTCGCGGGCCTGTGGCTGGCGTTCTTCGACGGCCTCACCTTCCCCGGCAGCAGGGAGCTTCTCGGCGACCTCCTGGAGCTTATCGCGGCGATCCTGTGGGCGACGACGACCGTGGTAATCAAGCGGCGCGCCGACCTCAAGCTCACTCCTCAGAAAACCCTCTTTTACCAGCTCGCCCTCTCTGCGGTAACATTGATCGGCCTCTCCTCCGCTGTCGGCGAGGCCGGGATCACCGACTTGAGGCCCGTGGTGGTGGCGGCGTTCATCTACCAGGGCGTGCTCGTCGCGTTCATCTCGTATCTTGCGTGGTTCTGGCTGCTGGCGAATTACCCGGCGTCCAACCTGGCGGCCTTTTCGTTCTGGACGCCGATCTTCGGGGTGCTGGCGGGAGGGATCCTGCTGAGGGAGAGGATCACGCCGCTCCTTGGGGGAGCGGTGGCGCTGGTGGCGGTCGGGATCTTTCTCGTGAATCGGCCGCGCTACGTGGTTCGCCGGCTGAAGGTAGAGATATGAGCAAGCCGCTCTCGGGCATTGTCGTGCTCGACATGACGTGGGCTCTGGCCGGTCCTTACGCCACGATGGTCCTGGCAGACCTCGGAGCGCGCGTCCTGAAAGTTGAGAGGCCGGGGCAGGGGGACTTCACACGGGGGAACGGCCCGTTTGTGGACGGTGTCAGCACCTATTTCGCCAGCGTGAACCGCGGCAAGGAGAGCCTGACAGTCAACCTGAAGCATACCGAGGGCAAGCGCATCGTCCGAGAGCTGGCCCGGCGGGCCGACGTTCTGGTCGAGAACTTCGTCCCGGGGACGATGGAGCGGCTTGGCCTCGGGCCCGACGACCTTCGCGCTGTGAATCCCGGGCTGATCTACGCCTCCTGCTCGGGCTTCGGCCAGACCGGCCCGTATCGTGAGAAGCCCGCCCTCGACATGATCATCCAGGCGATGGCGGGGACCCTGAGCATCACCGGCGAGCCGGGAGGGCCTCCTGTCAGGCCCGGCTTCTCAATCGGCGACATCGGGGCCTCCCTCTTCCTGGTCGCTGGAATTCTGGCGGCGCTCGTCGAGAGGGGGCGGAGCGGGACCGGGCAGGTCATAGACGTCGGGATGCTCGACTCCCAGGTGGCGCTCCTGGAGAACGCCTTCGCGCGTTACCTCGCCACGGGAGAGTTGCCGGGTCCTGTTGGAAGCCGCCATCCCGTGGTTACGCCGTTTAGGGCGTTCCACGCTAAAGACTCCTACTTAGTGGTTGCTGTGGGAAACGAGGGGCAGTGGCAGGCCCTCTGCAGGGTCCTGGGGCGGAGCGATCTGGCAGGCGACGGGCGATTCACTTCCAACGAGCTCAGGACGACTCACAGGGAAACTCTGGAGCCGATACTCGAGGAGATCCTCCGTAGCCGGACAGTGGCTGAGTGGCTGGCGCTCCTTGAGGAGGCAGGAGTTCCGTGCAGCCGTATCAACACTGTTGCCGACGCGGCCAGGGACCCGCAGGTCGAGGCGCGCGGTGTGCTCGTGCCGGTCCCTCATCCCGGAGCGGGAGATCTCAGGCTCGTCAACACGCCGATCAAGTTCTCCCGCACCCCTTCGGAGATCGCCGGCCCGTCGCCGACCCTCGGCCAGCACACCGAGAAGATCCTGAGAGAATTCCTGGGGCTGACCGCTGAGGAATCTGAGGCACTGAGCGCCGCTGGAGCAATCTGATGAGGAAGAGCGTGGAGAAAAAGCGCGACAAGCCGATCCTGGTGGAGAGGACGCCCCCCATCGCCACGGTGGTTTTCAACAGGCCCGAGAGGCGCAACGCCTTCACAATCGAGATGTGGCGCCTTCTTCCAGGCGCTCTGGCCGGCCTGGAGCGGGACACAGAGGTTCGCGTGATCGTTCTCCGAGGGGCCGGCGACAAAGCGTTCGCCTCCGGGGCTGACATCTCTGAATTCGAGGAGACCCGCTCGACGCCTGAGAAGGCGCGCCGGTACGAAGAGATGGTGAGCGGGGCCGTCGGCGCAATCGAGCGGCTTGAAAAGCCGGTGCTCGCCATGATCCACGGTTATGCCCTCGGCGGCGGGTGCGAGGTGGCGGCGGCGTGCGACGTCAGAATAGCCGCCGAGACGGCGCGCTTCGGCATCCCGGCGGCCAGGCTGGGCCTGGCACTCAGCGCCGGAAACATCAGGCGGCTCCTGGACTTGGTCGGGCCGGGGAGGGCGAAGCAGGTTCTCTTCAGCGGGAGGCAGTTCTCGGCGGGCGAGGCGCTGGCAATGGGGCTGGTTGGCGATGTGGTCCCTGCCCCGGAGCTTGAAGCCCGCGTCCGCGAGCTGGCTGATGAGATCGCCCGGAACGCCCCTCTCTCGATCGCCACGATGAAGGCGACGATCCGCCACTGCCTCGACGGAGAGCGGAGCGCAAGGACTCCCGAGATCGCCGAGCGCCTGGCGCGGACCTTCGCCAGCGATGACTTCCAGGAAGGGGTCAGGGCGTTCCTTGAGAAGCGTAAGCCCGTTTTCCGCGGCCGCTAGCTCGGGGACGGAGAGGCAGCTCTCTCGCCGCCGGATCCGCTTGAGCGGAGGCCGCCCACGTTTTGCCCTTGACGGGAAAACAGATAACGGGTTAACCATGTAACGGTCCACGCTCGCGGATCGAGAGGGTGGAAAAAGGAGGAGGCCATGCGTTCACGACGACTCTCACTGTTGCTGATCCTGGTGCTGCTGTCGGCGTTAAGCCTGGGCACGGGCCCTGTTTGGGCTCAGGCGCCGATCAAGATCGGAGAGATCAACTCTTACAGCGGGGGCGCTGCGCCCTTCACGGGGCCGTATCGTCTGGGAGTCGAGCTGGCCCTCGAGGAGGTCAACGCAAAGGGCGGGCTCCTGGGGCGCAAGGTCGAGGTGCTATTCAGAGACGACAAGGGCGCCCCCGCCGAGGCGGTGAAGCACGCCCAGGAGCTGTATACCAACGAGAAGGTCAACCTGATAGCGGGCACCTTCGCTTCCCATATCGGGCTGGCTGTCTCCGACTGGGCGAAGCAGAACAAGGTGCTCTTCGTTGCGGCAGAGCCCCTGACGGAGGCCCTCACCTGGTCCAAGGGGCACCGCTATGTGGTGAGAGTCCGCCCCAACACCCACAGCCAGGGGCGCATGCTCGCCGAGGAGGCCGCCAGGCTCCCGTACAAGAGGTGGGCGAACATCGGCCCGAACTACGAATACGGCAAGCGCGCGTGGGAGACGTTCTTCGAGCGGCTGAAGGAGCTGAAGCCCGACGTCCAGAACGTGGGCGAGCACTGGCCGACCCTCTTCAAGATCGAGCCCGGGCCGCTGGTCGCAGCCATCATGAACCAGCAGCCGGAGGCGCTCTACGTCTCGCTCTTCGGCTCGGACTGGATCGCCTTCGTGAGGGAGGCGCAGAAGCGAGGCCTCTTCCAGAAGATGTTCGTGGTCGGCATTCTCCTGGGCGAGCCTGAGTACATCGACCCTCTCAAGACAGAGGCGCCTGAGAAGATGCTGGTCACGGGCTACCCGTGGTACGACATCGCGACGCCCGCCCACAAAGAGTACGCGGCTCGCTATCAGAAGAAGTACGACCAGTACCCGCGGCTAGGCTCGCTCGTGGGGTACGTCACCTACCTCTCGGTCTTTGAGGCGATCCGCAAGGCGGGGAGCGCCGAGACAGAGAAGCTCATCGCGGCGTTCCAGGACTTGAAGGTGGAAACTCCGATCGGACCGATCACGTACAGGGCCTCTGACGGCCAGTCCACGATGGGCGCCTGGGTGGGGACGACCAAGGTGGACCCGGCGCGCGGCCTGGGGATCATGGTCAACCACAAATACGTACCCGGCGAGAAGGTGCTTCCTCCCGACGACGTGGTGAAGAAGCTGCGCCCGGCCAACTAGCGAAGGACCGTAATCGCCGCCCGCCCTCTTCCCTTGCGGAAGAGGGCGGGATGCGCCGATGGCGTTTCTCTTCATCCAGCTCCTGAGCGGCCTCGCCAACGCGATGTTTCTCTTCCTCATCGCGTCAGGCCTCACGCTGATCTTCGGCGTCACGCGCATCGTCAACTTCGCCCACGGATCGTTCTACATGCTGGCGGCCTACCTCACCTACTCGCTGGTCGCCGCGCTCCCGCTGGGGCCCGCGTCCTTCTACGCGGGGGCGCTCCTGGCGGCCGGGCTGGTCGCCGCTCTCGGCGGCCTCGTGGAGGTGGCGCTGCTCCGCCGCGTTTACCGAGCCCCTGAGCTATATCAGCTTCTCCTCACATTCGCGTTCGTGCTCGTCGTGGCGGACGCCGTGCGCTTCATCTGGGGCGCCGACAACAAGACCGGCCCCGAGGCTCCGGGACTGACCGGGTCGGTGCTGATAGCGGGACAGCTCTTCCCGGCCTATGACCTCGCCATGCTCGGCTTCGGCCCGTTGGTGGCGCTGGCGCTCTGGTTTGTCTTCTACCGCAGCCGCTGGGGAATGCTGATCCGCGCCGCCACACAGGACAGGGAGATGGTGGCGGCGCTCGGCGTGGACCAGTCCCGGCTCTTCACCCAGGTCTTCGCGGTGGGGTCGTTCCTGGCGGGGCTGGCCGGCGCTCTCCAGGTGCCGAGGCTTGCGCTCACGACGGTCATGGACACCACGGTGATCGTTGAGGCGTTTGTCGTGGTCGTCATCGGGGGAATGGGCTCGGTGTGGGGGGCGCTCCTTGCGTCGCTCCTCATCGGAGTGCTCAACGCCTTCGGCATTCTCGTCCTGCCGAGGATCTCCATCGTTCTGATCTTCGTCGTCATGGCTGTCGTCCTGATCGTCCGCCCGTGGGGGCTCCTCGGCAGGCCCGAAGTGCAGCTCCGCGCTGCCGGGGGCGCCGTTGGGCTGGAAGCGCCGGGCCTGAGGCTCAGGCCGTGGTGGATCGCTGCGCTTCTTGCAGCGCTCCTCATGGCTCCGGCGATTCTCCCGACGTTCTACGTCTGGCTTCTCGTTGAGATGACGGCCTTCGCCCTCTTCGCTTCGAGCCTTCACCTCCTGATGGGAACGGGCGGCATGGTCTCCTTCGGCCACGCGGCCTACTTCGGCCTCGGCGCCTACGGCGCGGCTCTGGCTATGCGCTTCCTGGGGCTCCCCATGCCGCTGGCCTTCCTGGCTGCGCCGCTCCTGGCAGCCGCGGTTTCGGTGGCGTTCGGCTTTTTCAGCGTGAGACTGACGAGCATCTACTTCGCCATGCTGACCCTCGCCTTCGCCCAGATCGTCTACGCCATCGTTCATCAATGGTACGAGGTGACAGGCGGGGACAACGGGCTCCTCGGGGTGTGGCCGGCGAAGTGGCTGGCCACGCCGGTCCGCTACTACTACCTGGCGCTGGCAGCGGGAGCGGGGGGGATCGCGCTCTTGCGCCTCGTCGTTGACTCGCCGTTCGGTCTCGCGCTCCGCGCCGCGCGAGACCACGCGAGGCGAGCCGAGGCCGTTGGGATCAACATCAGGGCCCACCAGCTCGTCGCCTTCGTCGTCGCCGGCTTCTTCGCCGGCGTGGCCGGCTCCGTCTTCGTCTTCCTCAAGGGGAGCGTCTTTCCCGTCTATGTGGACGTGCCGATGTCGGTGCAGCCGCTGGTCATGGTGCTTCTGGGCGGCGTGGGCTCCTTCGGGGGCCCGGCCATCGGCGCCGTGGTTTACAAGCTCCTCGACACCGTCATTACCCGCTACACGGAGTACTGGCAGGTGATTCTCGGCGCGATCCTGATCGTGCTGGTCACGGCGTTCCCCCGCGGCATCGCGGGGGTGCTCGGCTGGAGGAGATCGTGAGTGCCGCTTTGCTGGAGACCCGGCGCCTCTCGAAGTCGTTCGGCGGCATTCAGGCGGTGGACCGCGTTGACCTTTCCCTTCCGAAGGGGGAGATCCGCGCCCTCATCGGCCCCAACGGGGCGGGGAAGACCACCTTCTTCAACATGCTGACGGGGCAGCTCCGGGCCGATGAGGGAGAGGTGCGCTTCAAAGGGGAGCGACTCTCGGGATTGCCGCCTCATTCGGTGTGGAGGCGCGGCGTCAGCCGCACCTTTCAGATCGCTGCCACCTTCGCCTCGCTGACGACGCTCCAGAACGTCCAGGTGGCCCGCCTTTCCCACAGGCGCCTGACCTACTCCCTCTTTTCCCGCGCTGCCAGGCTTGAGGTGGAGGAGGCGCGCCGGGCGCTGGAGCAGGTGGGGCTGGCTGACCAGGCCGAGAGAGCGGCCGCAGTGCTGGCCTACGGAGATCTCAAAAAGCTGGAGCTTGCCGTCGCTCTCGCCAACGACCCGGAGCTGCTCCTTCTGGACGAGCCGACGGCGGGGATGGCCCCCGCAGAGCGCGGGGCTCAGATGGCTCTCATCGAGAAGATCGCCCGCGAGAGGGATCTGTCTGTGCTCTTCACCGAGCACGACATGGACGTGGTCTTCTCGATCGCCGACAGGATCATGGTGCTCCACCAGGGGCGGGTGATAGCTGAGGGGAAACCGGAGGAGGTCCGCGCTGACGCCGAGGTCCAGCGGATCTATCTGGGAGATAGCGGGTGATGCTGAGAGTGGAAGGAGTCCACGCGGCCTACGGGCTCTCGCGGGTGCTTCACGGCGTGACCCTGGAAGCGCGGGAGGGCGAGGTCGTCTCGCTCCTCGGGCGGAACGGGGCGGGGAAGTCAACGACTCTCAAATCGATCATGGGCCTGGTAGCCGTCACGGAGGGCGCCGTCACGTTCGACGGGAGGGAGATCACGAGGCTCCCGACCCACGAGATCAGTTGCCTCGGGATCGGCTACGTCCCCGAGGATCGCAGGATCTTCAGCGATCTGACCGTCGAGGAAAACCTCCGCGTCGGCGAGAAGGGCGGAGGGGGCTGGACCATCGCCCGAGTGTACGAATTCTTCCCCGCGCTCGGGCGGCTGGCCGGCCGCCGCGGAGGAAGCCTCTCGGGAGGAGAGCAGCAGATGCTGACAGTGGCGCGCACCCTCATGGGGAACCCCCGCCTCCTCCTGCTCGACGAGCCGTCCGAGGGGCTGGCCCCCTTGATCGTGAGGGCGCTGGCAGAGCAGATCGAGGCGCTCAAGCGCGAACGGCTCACGATCCTCCTCTCTGAGCAGAACCTCAAGTTCGCCGCGCGCCTGGCAGACCGCGCCTACATCATCGAGAAGGGGGAGATCAGGTTCGAGGGGGCCATGCGGGATCTGCTGGCCGACGAATCCATCTGCCGGGCCTATCTGACAGTGTGAGGGGGAGCCATGAAAACGCTGATAAGGAACATCGGACAGATCGTTTCGGGCGACATCTCCACGCCTCTGCTCGACGGCGATTCCATCGTCATCGACGGCGGCAAGATCGCCGCCGTCGGAAGACGGCTGGACGGCGACGCCGACACCGTGATCGACGCCAAGGGGACGACGGTGATCCCCGGGCTGATCGACTCCCACTGCCATCCGGTCTTCGGCGACTTCACTCCGCGCCAGCGCGCTGTGGACTTCATCGAGTCGGGGCTGAACGGCGGGATCACGACGATGATCTCAGCCGGGGAAGTGCATTTGCCAGGGAGACCGAAGGACATCGTCGGGCTCAAGGCCCTGGCGATCGTTGCTGCCAAGGCTTACGCCAACTTCCGTCCGGGCGGAGTCAAGGTGCGCGCCGGAGCGCCTATCCTCGAGCTGGGGATGGTCGAGGAGGACTTCGCAGAGATGGCCCGCGCCGGGGTGAAGCTCGTGGGAGAGATCGGCCTGGGCTCTGTGAAGACCGGCAAGGACGCAGCCCCGATGGTGAGGTGGGCGAAGAAGCACGGCATGACGGTGACGATCCACACGGGAGGCCCTTCCATTGCAGGCTCAAATCCGATCGGCGCCGAGGTCGTTCTGGAGGCCGATCCGGACGTGGTGGGTCACATCAACGGCGGGACCACCTCAATGAGCGAGAGCGAGATAGATTCGCTCGTGGCCACCCGGATGGCTCTCGAGATCGTCCACTGCGGAAACGGCAGGACGGCTCTCCACACTCTCAGGCGCGCCAAGGAGGCCGGGGCGCTCGATCGCGTCATCATCGGCAACGACGCGCCGTCGGGGACCGGGGTGGTGCCTCTCGGCATCCTGCGCGTCATAGCTCACCTTGCCTCGCTGGGAGGCGTGAGCGCTGAGGAGGCGGTCTGTATGGCGACAGGCAACACAGCCCGCGTCTACGGCCTCCCCGTGGGAATGATCGAGCCGGGCCGGGAGGCGGACCTCTGCATCGTTGACGCTCCGATAGGATCGGTGGGAAGGACGGCGATGGAGGCCCTCAAAGCCGGAGACCTATGCGGCATCTCAATGATCCTCATTGATGGGCAGATCAAGATCGGGCGGAGCCGGAACACCGCTCCGGCGGCGCGAGCCGCGGAGGTGGTGAAGGGGAGCGGCCCCGCCGCGGGAGGGCACTGATGAAGATCAGAAAGCTCGTGACGATCGTCGAGGAGATCCTGGAAGACGGCGGAAAGCCGGCAGCACAGCCCGTGAAGAAGGCCGCGGCGGTGGCAGTGATCGAGAACCCGTTCGCGGGGCGCTTCGTTGAAGACCTGGCAGAGCTTGTCAAAACCGGCGAGGAGCTGGGAGACCTTCTCGGGAGGCGGGCCGTCGCAGCTCTGGCAGCTCCGGTCCACTCCTATGGCAAAGCCGCCGTTGTCGGTGAGAACGGCGAGCACGAGCACGCCGCGGCGATCCTCCACCCCACGCTCGGCACGCCTTTCAGGAAAGCGGTTGGAGGGGGCAAGGCGATCATCCCCTCGTCAAAGAAGGTGGGAGGGCCCGGCACCACGATCGACGTGCCTCTCCATTACAAGGACGCCGCCTTCGTCCGCAGCCACTTCGACGCGATGGAGGTGCGTCTTGCTGACGCCCCCAGGGCCGATGAGATCCTGGTCGCGCTGGTCGTCACAGACGGCGGGCGCCCCCACCCGCGAGTCGGCGGTCTCACCGTCGCCGAGGCAAAGAAGGAGGACGGCCTCAGATGAAATTCGGGTTGCGCATTCCCAGCTTCGCCCTCGGCCCCAGGACAGCCTCGCTTGAGGCAATGGGAGCCTATCTCAGGCGCGCCGAGGACCTCGGCTTCGACTGCGCCGTGAGTATCGACCATCTCCTGCTGACCCCTCCCGCCTACGCCTGCACCTGGCTTGAGCCTGTCTCGCTCCTGTCGGCGCTGGCGGGGGTCACGCGCACCATCAAGCTCGGCACGATGGTTCTCGTGCTGCCTCTCAGGAACCCCGCCTACTTCGCCAAGGAGTGGGCCACCTTTGATCTCCTTTCAGGGGGGCGCTCGATCCTTGGCGTGGGGGTCGGGTGGCACGAGGAGGAGTTCGCCCTCATGGGCGTTCCCCACAGGGAGCGCGGCCGCCGCATGGACGAAATGCTCGAGCTGGTGACGGCACTCTGGGCTGGAGATAACGTCACCTACGAGGGCCGGTACTACCGGGTGAAGAACCTGACCATAGATCCCAAGCCCGCCCAGAAGCCCCACCCGCCGATCTGGATAGGCGGCGGCACTCAGCCCTCTGAGAAGATCTATGCCCAGACAGTGGCGAACATCGACCCGGTCCTGCGCCGCATCGCCAGGTACGCGAAGACCTGGGTTCCCCACTCCTCCTCGACCCCCGATATGGTCAGGGGCGACTGGGAGAAGATCCGGCGCTTCATGGCCGATTGCGGGAGGAAGCCCGATGAGATGACGAAGGTCTATTCAAACTTCGTATACGTGCTGAAGAAGGGCGAGAGGCCGGAGGCTGCCGTCCCCCACTTCTCGGTCTATTCAGGGATGGACCTCCCGTACTGGAAGGAGTACTACCTCCTCGGGGAGGCTGAGGAGCTGGCAGAGAAGATCCGCGCCAAGGGCGCCGCCCTCGGCGGCTGCGACTACGTGGTGCTTAACCCGCTGAACTGGGGGATGGAGCAGCTCGAGCTTCTGGCAGGCAGCGTGCTGCCCCTGGTTGCCCGCCCCTGAGGTGAAGTTCGCAGTGCACCGGGGAGGCTCTACGCGGTACATCGGCGCTCAGGTCAAGCGGGTGGAAGACCCGCGGCTGCTGACGGGGCAGGGGAGCTACCTCGACGACATCAGGCTCCCCGGTCTCCTTCATGCGGCCTTCGTCAGGAGCGTTTATGCCCACGCTCGGATCGTCAGCGTGGACACAGCCGAGGCGAGGCGGGTGCCGGGAGTCCCCGCTGTGCTGACAGGAAGCGATCTTGCTGAGAGCGTGAAGCCGCTTGCTCCCCGCCTCGAGGCGCCGGGCTTCTTTCCCACGACGTGGCCGGCCCTGGCCGTGTCGCGAGTGCGCTTTTCCGGTGAGCCCGTTGCT
>CAZXPE010000016.1:0-11096 GCA_964642915.1 uncultured bacterium
GAGTCTTCATTGTAAGCTCAGCGTGATCGGGGTTGTCCTCGACGAGAAGAATCGTCATCAGCCTGCCCATAAGCTTTCGCACTCCCTTCTCTGACGCCTTTGGGCCACGTAAACCTGAACGTGGCCCCCTTCCCCGCCTCCGATTCGATCCACATCTTCCCCCCGGCCAGCTCCACTATCTTCTTGACGATGGCGAGGCCGATTCCTGTCCCCTCAGCCTCCACCTCACGGAGCCGCTGAAACAGCTCAAAGACCTTGCCGTGGTAGGCCGGGTCGATCCCGATTCCGTTGTCGCTGACGTAGCACTCCCACTCCCCGCCGCGATCCTCAGCCCCCACCTCGATCATCGGCGCCGGATTGTCCGCCCCCAGAAACTTCAGAGCGTTGCCGATCAGGTTCTGATAAACCTGCTCTATCCGAGTCCTCTCACCCCAGAGTACCGGCAGATCACGGCAGACCACTTTCACCCCCCGCTCGCGGAGCAGATCACCCCACTGAAGCAGCAGCCAGTCCACCACCTCAGCCACAGCCACCGCCTCAGGCGCCTGCCTGAGCCGCCCCACCCGCGAAAATTCGAGAAGGTCCTGGATCAGCCGCTCCATGTGGGAGGTGTTGTGGACCAGCCGGTCAAGATAGTGCCGCCCCTCGTCGTCGAGCTGGACCCCTTTGGCCTCAGCCAGCATCGAGGCCATCCCTTGCAACGCCACCAGCGGGGCCCGCAAGTCGTGGGTCACGGTGTAAACAAAGGCTTCCAGCTCCTCGTTCTTGGCTTCAAGTGAACGGTTAGTAACGGCCAGCTCCTCCTCAGCCTCCTTGAGCTGAGTGATGTCCACCATGACCCCGTGCAGTTGCCGCACGCGACCATCGGCATCCCGCACCACGCGCACGAGGTTGCGGATCCAGACAACCCGCCCGTCAGCCGCTACTGCCCGATACTCAAACTGATGGTCTCTCCCTTCCGCCGTCGCAGTCTGGCAGGAGGCGACGATCCGTTCGCGGTCCTCCGGATGAATAATGCCGGCGCAGAAGCCGGGATCCTCCAGCCAGCGCTCAACGGGGTACCCCAGGACCGCTTCGGCTCGCCGGCTCACAAAGGAGAATTGGAACGTTTCGGCATCGGCCTCCCAGACGATGGCGTCGAGCCCCTGGACGAGGTCGCTGAAGCGCCGCGCCGACGCCTCGGCGGCCCCCCTCAGGCTTTCGCTCTCGGCAAAGAGGCGGGCGTTCTCGATGGCGATGGCGGCCTGGCCGGCGAAAAGGGCGAGAAGCTCGCGGTCCTCCTGGGTGAACAGCCGTCCGGCCCCTTCGTTGTTGATCGTAATCACGCCGAGGAACCGGTCCCGGTAGAGGAGAGGCTCGGCGAGGACCGCGGTGATCCCGCTTCGCTCCAGGAAGAGGGGGCTGGCATACGGCGAGACCCGGTAGTCGTTGACGATCATTCCCTCCCGCCGCTGGGCCACGGCCCCCGTGACCCCATCGCCGAGCTTGAGGCGCAACCCATCCATCCACTTTCCCAGCCCGTGCCACACCCGGGGGATGAGGACCTGCGCAGCTTCATCCCATAGGTAGACCGTCCCCGACACGGCCCCAACCAGCTCCGCAGCCCGCCGGTTGACCAAACCCAGAAGGACGGCGAGGTCCAGCTCCCGCGTGATCTCTTCGGTGACGGCCCTAGCCGCTTCCAGTTGATGGCTCCGCGCCTCCGCCTCCTCTGCCCGGGCCTTGCGTTCAGCCAGGAGGTCCTGGATCTCCCCCTCCATCCCTCGAATCACCCTGACAGGGAAGGAGTAGACCAGGACGGCGAGGCCCACGCCGACCGCGGTGGAGAAGAGGAGGAGCGCAAGGGTCACGCCCAAAAGCGCGCCCTGAGACATTCGGATCTGGACCGTCCCGACCCGGCGATTGTTGAAGAGGATCGGGGCAAAGCCCTGGGGGGCGTAACGGTTCCACCACGCTTTCGCTTCCCTGGTCTCGTACTCATACCCGGTGATGACCCGCCCCGCCTCGTCCAGGATTCGGATAGTTGTCATGTCTTTCCCGAAACTCAGATCCTTAAGAATATGGCCGTACCTATAGGTCTGGTATTTCCAGAGGGCCGGGGCCTCCAAAGTGAGGTCCCTGAGCTTCTCGGAGAGGTTCTGAGCGTAGATGGATGCGGCGTGCCTGAGGGCGTTGGACTCCAGGGCGTAGTAAGTCGCTGGCAGGCCGGCGCTGATCAAAAACCCGATCACCAGCGTCACCGGGTAAAGCTTCTTGGCGAGATGTTTCCCAAGCCCGATCTGATTGTCCGGCTGTCGCATGGCCTATTCGCCCGGCAAATAGCCGTTGGCCCTCAAGATCCTTCCCCCGTCCCTCGAGCGGACAAACTCCAAAAAAGCTCTGGCCCCGGTGGGAAGTTTGTCCTTCTGAAAGACGAAGGCCAGAGTCTTGACGAGAGGGTATCTGCCGCTCGACACGTTCTCGGGAGTCGGAGGAACTCCGTTCACCTTCAAAGCCTTGATGGGGAGCTGCTCGGCTGTGATGGCCCCCGTATCGGAGAGTCCGAGAGCGTACGGCGTCCTCGCGAGGACCCTATTCATCTCTTGGTCTGTGTAGAGGGTCGTCCAGCGCTTGGCCCGCTGGCTTTCGGCGTACGCCTCCTGAAATCCCGGAATCTTCCGCTCCAGCACCTCGATGGAACTGTCTCCTGGCTCCCGGGTCAGGACGATGATCTCCCGTCCATCTCGCCAGCGGGTTTTCGCCCCCCTGTAGATCTGGACCAGCTCCTCAAAGGTGATCCCTTCATCGGCCACTGATGGGTGAGCCCCGATGACCACCGCCGTCCTGGCGTATGGCAGGACCGTGAGCCCCAGTCCCTTCTCCCCCTCTCTCAGGGGCCTCGAGATCAGGCCGGCGGCAACGGCTCCATCAGCGGCTGCCCGGATCCCCCCGTGCGATCCGATGCTCGCGGGAACCTCGATCTTGATCTCCGAACGAATCCGCCCGAATGCCTCGGCCAGAAGCCGGACGGGGGGGAGGTTAGACCCCGATCCCGCGAAGACCAGTGGGCCGAAGGAAGACTCGGCTGCCAGGCCGGACGCGGCTAAGCCCGAGAGAAGGCCGGCCGCGAGAACTCGAAAGGAGTGCCGCCACTGCCTGTTTACGAGAGAATCTCTCAAGAGGTCACCTTCACTCCGCGAGCAGATTCTCGATCACGCCGGCGAGCACGCGGTAGTCGGCCGGCTTGTGGGCGTAATGGAGGATGCCCACCTGGCGCGCCTTGACTTCCTGTTCGGGGCGATAGTCGGCTGAAGTCATGAGGACCGAAAGGCCCGGATCAATCCTCTTGAGATGAGAGACGAGGACGGGCCCGGCCATGTCCCGCAGGGTCACGTCAACGATGGCAGCCACAAACTTCCGTGAAGACGCCAGCGAGATCGCCTCCTCACCCCTGTCGGTATGACAGGTCTGAAACCCGGCCTCTGAGAAATAGTCGGCGAGCCGGGCGGCAGCCTTGTCGTCGCCGTCAGCGACGAGCACCCACCTCTCTTGAAAGCTCCTGAGATAAGGGCGCGGCAACATAGCTACCTAAAACCAGAAAGGGAATGCAGGGGCTATGCCAGCCGGAGAGTCAGCTCAACTAGCTGAAAATAAAGAGGTTGGCTATCTCAGAACCCAGGCTCGGGAGGGACAGCCTTGACTGAGTGACACTAAGCGGTCGGCTGGAGCGTAGGCAACTATCTGTTTTTTAAGCTTACTGAGGGATTAAAGGGGAGGTTGTCAGATTGACAGGCCTGCCAACATTCTTATCGGCGCGACGCGATCAGAGGAGGCCGTACTCTTTTAATCTCCGGTAGATCGTTCGGCGAGAGAGGCCGAGAGCGTGAGCCGCGCGCTCCTTGTCGTTGTCGAACGCCGAAAGCGCCTGGAGGATAAGGTCCTTTTCCACCTGGGCCAGAGTGGGAAGCGCTTGGGTGGAGGCAGTAACGGAGGCTGGCCGGGGAGATGAGGCAAGGGTGGGGAGGTCAGCGAGCCTGATCCGCCCCTTTGCGCCGAGGGCGTAGGCGCGCTCGAGGAGGTTCTCCAGCTCTCTCACGTTTCCAGGAAAGTCGTAGGCCGTGAGCGCAGCAAGGGCGTCAGGCGCGAGCCCCGTGACCTCCCTGCGGAATCGCTCGTTGAACTGGCGGAGGAAGTGGGTCACCAGCGGCGGGACATCTTCTTTCCTCTCGCGGAGCGGGGGGATCTGGATCCTGATGACGTTCAGCCGGTAGAAGAGGTCCTGGCGGAAGCTGCCGTTCTTGACCGCCTCTTCGATCTGGCGATTGGTCGCGGCGATGACGCGGACGTCAACCGAAAACGCTTTCCCCGACCCGACGGGCCTGACTTCCTTCTCCTGAAGGACGCGGAGGAGCTTCACCTGGAGCGCCGGCGGAAGCTCCACCACCTCGTCCAGGAAGATCGTCCCCGCGTTCGCCGAGCGGAAGAGACCGAGCGCGTCGGCCACCGCCCCGGTGAAGGCCCCTCGGACGTGACCGAAAAACTCAGATTCGAGCAGCTCTGAAGGGATCGCCCCGCAGTTGACGGGGATGAACGGCCCCGCCTTCCGCGGCGACAGCCCGTGGATGGCTCCAGCCACCAGCTCTTTGCCTGTCCCGCTCTCTCCCTCGATCAGCACCGGCGAGTCGGTGGCCGCCACTTTGGCGATCACCTCTTTGATGCGCTCAACTTGAGAGGAGACCCCCACCAGCTCGCGGACGGCCAGCCGCTCTCCCAGACGGTTTCTCAGGGAGCCGACCTCCTGGCGGAGAAACCGCCGCTCCATCACGTGGCTCATGAGGTGGCGGATCTCGTCGAGGATCAGCGGCTTGGTCAGGTAGTCGTAGGCGCCTTCCTTGAGGGCTTCCACAGCGGTCGTCACCGTGGGGTAACCCGTCATGATGATGACCTCGATTGAAGGGTCGTAGCGCTTGATCTGCCTCAGCAGATCGATCCCGTCCATCTCAGGCATGCGGATATCGAGAAGCGCAGCTTCGAAGAGCTGGTCTTTGATGATCTCCAGCGCCTCCTCGCCGCTCGCTGCGGAGGCCACCTGATAGCCCCAGTGAGTCAGCGCGTCGGCGAGGAAGCTCCGTATCGCTTCCTCGTCATCCACCACAAGGACCTTCGCGCTCTCCATCCTTCGGCTCCAGATTTAAAGGTGCCTCAGTGTATCATGAAGGTGTCAAAGTGACAAATTTTTGTCGAGGACCGAGCTTGCCAACCATCCAGCGCCTATGTTAGCGTAGGTCTGCGTTTTTTTTGGCACAACACAAACATGGGACTGGGAACCACCCTCCTGGAGCCAGGCAGGGCTTTTTTATCAAAGGTCGCGGCGTTTCTGCCCAACCTCCTGGCGGCCATCCTGATCCTTCTGGCCGGCTGGGCAGCGGCCAAGTTTGTGAGGCTCGTCGTCTTCCGCTTCCTCCTGGCAGTTCGCTTCGATGTTGCCTCAGAGAGGGCCGGGATCGACGATGTCCTGGCTCGGGCAGAGATCTCCCAGAGCTCGGCCGAGCTTGTGGCGACTCTGGTCTACTGGCTGACAAACCTCCTGGTCCTGATGACGGCTGTGAACATTCTCGGGCTCACCGCCGTGTCGGATCTCCTCAACCAGATCCTCCTCTACGTCCCCAAGGTGATCGCAGCCGTGGTGGTGCTGATTCTGGGGCTCTTCTTTGCCAACTTCCTCTCAGGGATAATCAAGGCGGCCGCGGCGAACGCCAACATCGCCGAAGCCGACCTCTTCGGCAACGTGGCGCGCTACGCTGTGGTCGTCTTCACCGGGGCAATTGCGCTTCAGGAGCTTGGAATCGGCGCTGAGCTGGTTCGATCCACCTTTAACATCATCTTCGGGGCCGTGGCCCTGGCGCTTGCGCTGGCGTTCGGCCTGGGCTCGAAGGATATCGCCCGCGACTGGCTTCAGCGCTACCTGGCAGAATCGAGAGAGAGAAAAAAGCGTCCTTGAAAAGGAGACCTGAATGCCGGACACCGCCTTGCATCTGACTGACTCAAGCTTCGACCAGGAGCTGTCACGCCGCTCGGAGCTTCTCATAGTGGACTTCTGGGCCGAGTGGTGCGCCCCCTGCCGGATGGTCGCTCCTGTCCTGGAAGAGCTGGCCAGGGAATCGGCCGGCAAGGTCGCCCTGGCGAAGGTCAACGTTGACGAGAACCCGGCGCTGGCAGCCCGCTACGGGATTCGCTCGATCCCAACCATGCTCCTGATCCGCGGCGGCAAAGTGCTCGACCAGGTGATCGGGGCAGTCCCCAAGGCCCAGCTAAAGAAGAAGCTCGACGCGCTGGGCTGAGCCACGGGAAATAGGAAATGCGGAATGGGGAATGGGGAATGAAGGGGAGGAAATTTCGCACTCCGCATTCCGAATTCCGCACTACATAGGATATGTCTCCGGCCTGGGCCTCGACTTCAATCCCGCCGCTCTCCCCCTCGCGGGAGGAGTTCGGCCGTCTAGCCAGCGACGGAAATCTCGTGCCGATCTACACGGAGCTTCCAGCGGATCTCGACACTCCTCTCGGGGCTTTCCTCCGCCTGAGACCCGGCCCCTACGCTTTCCTGCTGGAATCAGTCGAGGGGGGCGAGAAGTGGGCCCGCTACTCATTCCTGGGCTCTGACCCTCTCATGGTCATGACGTCCAAGGGGGGGCGCACGACCCTTCGCTCAGGGGACGGAAAGACAGAGCGGCTCGCATCAGGGAATCCGCTCCGAGCGCTCCGCGAGGTGATGGCCCGCTTTCACCCCGTGGCCGTTCCCGGATTGCCGCGCTTTCAAGGGGGGGCAGTGGGGGTGATGGCTTACGACATGGTCCGCCACTTCGAGCGCCTCCCCAAACAGACACGGGACGATCTTGGGTTCCCCGACGCAGTGTTCCTCCTGACAGACACCCTCCTGGTCTTTGACAACCTCCGCCACCGCCTTCTGGTCATTGCCAACGCCCACGTCGAGAAGACCGACCCGGCCTCTCTCGATCGGGCATACGACTCAGCGGCGGTGAAGATCGGGATGCTCCTGGCCAAGCTCTCCCGCCCCGCTCGCACCCCGCCTCCTCTCCTCCTCCCTCCAGCGGAGCCGCTCCTGGCTCTCGGCGAGGAGGGTTTCGCCTCCTCCCTGGACCAGGCTGAGTTCATTGAGCGGGTCAGGCGGGCAAAGGAGCACATCGCCGCGGGCGACGCCTACCAGATCGTGATCTCGCGCCGCCTGGAGACCGGGCTCGCTGCCGATCCTTTCAGGCTCTACCGGGCCCTCAGAACGATCAACCCTTCCCCCTATCTCTTCTTCCTCCGCCTCGGCAGGAGTTCTCTCGTAGGCTCCTCACCCGAAGTGCTCGTCCGCGTCGAAGACGGGCGCGTCGAGGAGCGCCCCATAGCCGGGACCCGCCCGCGAGGGAAGGGCGAGGACGATGACCGCCGGATCGAGGCGGAGCTTCGCGCCGACCCGAAGGAGCGAGCCGAGCACGTGATGCTGGTGGATCTCGGCCGCAACGACGTGGGGCGGGTCTCCGAGCTGGGCTCGGTGGAGGTCAGCGAGTTCATGGTGGTTGAGCGCTACTCCCACGTCATGCACCTCGTGAGCCACGTCCGCGGTACGCTGGCGCGCGGGCGGGACTCACTGGACGTGCTGGAGGCGTGCTTCCCGGCGGGGACCGTAACCGGGGCCCCGAAGATCAGGGCTATGGAGATCATCGAGGAGCTGGAGCCGGCGCGGCGGGGGCCGTACGCCGGAGCGGTCGGCTATGTGAGCTACTCAGGAAACCTGGATTCGTGCATCACGATCCGCACCATCGTCTGCCGCGGCGACAGGGCCTCGATCCAGGTAGGGGCCGGCATCGTTGCCGACTCCGATCCTAAGACCGAGTGGCTTGAGACAGCCTCGAAGGCGCGCGGCCTGATCCTCGCCCTCCGCATCGCTTCAGCCCAATGATTCTGGTCATAGACAACTACGATAGCTTCACTTACAACCTCGTCCAGTACCTCGGCGAGCTGGGGGCCGACCTCCGCGTGGCGCGGAACGACGCCCTCACGATCAGGGAGATCGAGGCCCTGGCGCCTGAGCGGATCGTCATCTCTCCAGGCCCGGGCACCCCTGACGACGCGGGCGTCTCGCTCTCGCTCATCAAGCGCTTCCACCGCACCACGCCGATCCTCGGAGTCTGCCTGGGGCACCAAGCCATCGGCCAGGCGTTCGGCGGCCTGGTGGGCCGGGCCAAGAAGCAGATGCACGGGAAGACCTCAGTGATCTCTCATGACGGGCGCGGCGTGTTTGTAGGTCTCCCGTCCCCTTTCCAAGCGACCCGCTATCACTCTCTGGCAGTGATGGAGGACGGCTTCCCCGCAGAGCTTGAGATCTCGGCGCGGGCCGAAGATGGGGAGATCATGGGGCTCCGCCACAGGACCTTCCCCACAGAGGGCGTCCAGTTCCACCCTGAGTCTATCCTCACCGCCGAAGGCAAAGCCATCCTCAGGAACTTTCTCGCGCTTCTCCTCCCTCGATGAAAGTGGAGGAGTTGGGCGAACGCGGGCTGATCCAGAGAGTGCGGCGACGGGTGGGGCTGCCGGCTCCAGGAGTGAGCGTTGGGATCGGCGACGACGCGGCCGTGCTGACGGCGACTCCCGGCCGCTCGCTTGTCGTGACGACAGACCTCGTGATCGAGTCGGTCCACTTCAGGCGGCGGTACGCGACGCCTGAAGACATCGGGTGGAAGGCCATGGCTGTGAACCTCTCAGACATCGCCGCCATGGGAGGAACGCCCCGCTTCGCCCTGGTAGCGCTTGCCTGCGCCCCCGAAACCCCTGTGGAGGAGATCGACGCGCTCTACGCCGGAATGAACGCTGTGGCTGAGCCTCACGGCGTCCAGATCGTCGGCGGCGACACCTCGGCCTCGCCTGACGGGTGGATCGTGAACGTCACGCTCCTGGGAGAAATGGACCGATCTCCGCGCCTGCGCTCGGCAGCGCGAGTCGGCGACCTGATCGCCGTCACGGGCTCACTCGGCTCGTCGGCCGCCGGGCTCAAGACCTTCGAGTCGCCTCTCCTGCCGCCGTCACTGGCTTCAGAGGACCTCGCAGAGGTCCGCCGGGCCCATCTCCGTCCCACACCTCGCGTCGCAGAGGGGCTCTGGCTAGGCTCCGCCGACGGAGTCCACGCCATGATCGACTGCTCGGATGGGTTGGCCGCCGACTTGGGGCACGTGGCCGCCGAGAGCGGAGTCGGCGTTAAGGTCTGGCTCCCCCGCCTCCCCGTGGCTCCGGCGGCGCAACGGGTGGCGGGCGCTCTCGGCTTGGACCCCATGAAGCTCGCGGCTACCGGAGGGGAGGATTATGAGCTTCTGGTGACTCTTTCACCGGAGAAGCTCGAATCGCTCGCTCGAGATTTCTCGGCGGCGACGGGAACCCCCCTGACACCGATAGGCGAGATCGTCCCGGCAGCCGAGGGCCTGCAGTTCCTGGACGCCCTTGAACGCCCGATCGCTTTGGGCGGGGGGTTCGATCACTTCTCCCCCGGTAGAGGGTAGGGCATGGAGTCCCGCGTTATGCTCGAGATCCTCGGTCTCTTCTTCTTGCTGGTCTGCTCGGCCCTCCTGAACGGCGCCGAGGCGGCGTACTTCTCCCTAGGCCGACGCCGCGCTCTGGTGGCCGGCCCCAAGGAGGACGCAGAGGCGCGCGCTCCCCTCATCGACCGACCCCACGACCTTCTGGTCACGCTTCTGGTCGGCATCACGCTGATCGACATCGGCGCCTCAGCCCTGGCCGCCCAGTTGGCGGAGCGGCTGTTCGGCCCGTGGGGGCTCGGGGTCTCCATCGCGGTCATGATTTTCTTCATCACGGTCTTCACCGAGGTGCTTCCCATGACCGTGGCGCTGGATCGTCCCGAGCGCTTTGTCGCCTGGGCGGGCCGGCCGGTGGTGTGGCTCTCCATCCTCCTGACGCCGGTCCGCGCCCTCCTGGGTGGCCTCACGGCTCTGACCCTCAAGGGGATGAGGGGGGAGCGGAGCGAGCCCCTTCTCACCGCTGAGGAACTTCGGACCCTGGTGGACGTGGGCGCGAGCGAGGGAGTGGTAGAGGGCGGCGAGAGGGAAATGATCCACAGGGTCTTCAAGCTGGAGGACACTCTTGTCAGGGAGATCATGGTCCCCAGAACTGACATGTTCTGCCTGGAAGCCTCCACTCCGCCGGAGCGGATCCTGACTGCCCTGCGCGAGAGCCTCCACTCCCGCGTCCCGGTCTATGAGGGGTCCGTTGACAGGATCGTGGGAGTCCTCTACACGAAGGAGCTGCTCCCCTACGTCCGGGGGATTCCGCCGGGCTTCGACATCAGGGCACATCTCCACCCTCCCTATTTCGTCCCCGAGACCAAGGGGGCGGACGCGCTACTTCAGGAGTTTCAGGCCAAGAAGCTACACCAGGCCATCGTGGTGGACGAGTACGGAGGCACCGCCGGGCTCGTCACCCTGGAGGACCTCCTTGAGGAGCTGGTCGGCGAGATCGCCGACGAGTTCGACAAGGATGAGCGGCTCATCCAGGCGGTGGGCGAACGGGCCTACCGCGTTTCAGGGAAACTCTCCCTCTCCGATCTCAGCTCGTCCACCGGGATCGAGATCGCCGGCGAGCAGTACGACACCGTGGGCGGCTGGGTCCTCGATCTCTTCGGGAGGATTCCCCATCGCGGAGAGCGCGCGGAGACCGGCGATCTGATGGTGACGGTAGAGAAGATCCACCGCACCCGGGTCCTGGAGGTGCTGATCGCGCGGAAAGAGCCGCCTCCGGGAGAGGAGGCCGGGTGAGCTTCCTGTTCGTCATCGCCGCCTGCGTCCTGATCTCGGCGTTCTTCTCAGCGGCCGAGATGGCGTTCGTCGCCGCCAACCGGCTCCGGCTCCGCCACCTGGCCGAGGGAGGACACCGCGTCGCGGCCCAATACATCGAGACGTTCTCCCGGCCGGAGCGGATACTCTCGGCGGCCAAGATGGGCGTGCCGGTCGCCCACATCGTGGCGTCTTCGGCGGCCACGTGGTGGCTCCTGCCTCTGATCGGCCCGGCGGCGGCCCTGGCGGCGACGGCCGTCCTGACGCCGG
>CAZXPE010000016.1:11114-20935 GCA_964642915.1 uncultured bacterium
AGGTGATCCCCAAGACCATCGCCAGGCAGTGGGCGACGGGGCTGATCCTCCGGCTCTTCAGGCCCTTGACGTGGGCGGCGAAGATCATGAGCCCTCTCACGTGGATCGCGGGCAGGATCGTCGAGACGGCTCTGTCGCTCCTGGGCCACACCCGGAGCCACGCCCGGCAGTTCGTCTCGCGCGAGGAGCTGAAGCTCCTTCTCCAGATGGAGCCCGAGGAGTCGGACGTCACCACCCAGGAGGCGGAGATGATCGACAAAATCTTCGACCTCGGGGAGACCGCAGTGCGGGAGATCATGGTCCCGATGGTGGACGTGGCGGCTATCCCCGAGGACGCCTCGCCTCAGGAGGCGATCGATCTGATCGGCTCAAGGGGATACTCGCGCCTTCCCGTCTTCAGGGAGCGCGCGTTCGATGTCGTGGGCGTCGTGACCGCCATGGATCTTCTCCGCTCCGGCGCCGGCGCGCCCACCGTCGGGGCGATCATGCGCCCTCCCTTCTTCGTCCCGGAGACCAAGCGGATTGACGATCTCCTCAGCGAGATGCAGAGGGGGCGGCTCCAGCTCGCCGTGGTGGTGGACGAGTACGGAGGCGCCGTGGGGATCGTGACGGTCGAGGGCATCGTCGAGCAGATCGTGGGGGAGATCAGGGACGAGCGCGACAGGACTCCCGCCACTGTTGAGCGGCTCCCCGACGGGAGCTACCGGGTGGCGGGCAGGACGGGGATCGACGAGGTGAACGAGGCCCTTGAGTGGGAGCTTCCCAAGGCCGACTACGAGACGGTTGCGGGGTTGGTGTTGGCGACCCTCCACCGAATCCCCCGAACAGGCGAAGAGTTCAGAATCCCCGGCTATAACCTGACAGTTCTGGAGGCTGACGAGAGGCGCGTGATCACAGTCAAGATCTCGCCTTCTTCTCCTTTTCTTTCTTCTCCTTCGGCTGCTCCGGACGGTCAACCAGCTCGAGGAGCACCAGAGGGGCGTTGTCCCCGGCCCGGTTGCCCGCCTTGATAATGCGGGTGTACCCACCCGGCCGCTCCGCGTAGCGGGCCGCCACCGTATCGAACAGCTTCTTCACGACTGTAGGGTCGGGAACGAGAGCGAGCACCTGCCTGCGGGCGTGGAGGCCCCCTTCCTTGGCGAGGGCGATCATCTGCTCGGCGAGGCCGCGGACCGCTTTGGCCTTGGCCTCGGTGGTGGTGATCCGCTCGTGCTGGAAGAGCGCCACCAGGAGATTGCGAAAGAGGGCCCAGCGGTGAGCCGTCACCCTGCCGAGCTTCTTCCCCGCCTTCCGGTGCCTCATCTCGCTCCTCCTCGCCCGCCCGCGCTCAGAAGCGCGGGATCTATTCGCATCCCGAGGGAGAGCCCAAGCCCCGCAAGGGCGGTCTTGATCTCGTCTATGGATTTGCGGCCGAGGTTCTTGACCTTCTCCAGGTCTGCCTCAGTCTTTTGAACGAGGGCCGCCACCGTCGTGACGTCGGCGTTCTTCAGCGCATTGATGGCTCGGGCCGGTATATCCATCTCTTCGAGATCTTTCAAGAGCGTATCCCGGAGAAAATCCTCGCCTGCCTCCAGGGGCTCCACCACGGCCTCCGGCCCCCCTTCCGGGACCAGGACGGAGAAGTGATCGCGGAGGAGCTTGGAAGCGCGACCGAGGGCCTCGTCGGGGGTGATGGCCCCGTTGGTCCAGATCTCAAAGACGAGCTTCTCGTAGTCGATGACCTTGCCCAGGCGGGAGCTTTCCACCCTGTAGGAGACGCGCTGGATCGGCGAGAAGGCGGCGTCAAGGGCCACGGCCCCTGGCGGAACGGCGCCGTCAGGATGCGCGTCTGCCGACACGTACCCGTGGCCGGTCCTTACCCCGAGCTCCATGACCAGGTGGGCCCCGGCTTCCAGGGTCGCCAGGTGAAGCTCCGGATCGAGGATCTCCACGTCCGGGCTGCCACCGAGATCCGCGCCCGTGACCTCTTTGGGCCCTTTCACGTCTATCCGGACTACAGCCGACTCGCCCTGCGGGAGACTGACAGCCAGCTTCTTGATGTTCAGAAGGACGTCGGTCGTGTCTTCCTTGACCCCGGGGATGCGGGCCGCCTGGCCCGAAACCCCCTCGATCCTGACCCACGCGACGGCTGCGCCGGGGACGATGGAGAGGAGCGTCCGCCTGAGCGAGTTCCCCACGGTGAGGGCGTACCCCTTCTCGAACGGCTCGGCGGAAAGCCTCCCGTAGCGATCCGTTAACGCCTCCCACTCAATCTTCTTCGGCCTCTGAAACTGAATCCTCGGCATGCTCAAGCGCTCCGCTACTTCGAGAAAATCTCGACGATGAGCTGCTCCTGAACGGGAATCTGAATGTCCTCCCGAAGCGGGAGTCCCCGCACCACGCCGCGCCTCTCCTCCGGCGACACTTCGAGCCACTGCGGAACGAGGCCTCGGCCGGCGCTGAGGTTCTCGGCCACGCGTTCAGCGAGGCTCGACGCCGGATGGAGCTGAACGACGTCCCCCACCTTGACGATGTAAGAAGGCGCCGTCACCTTCCGCCCGTTCACCTGGAAGTGGCCGTGGGTCGCCATCTGCCGCCCCTCCCGGCGCGAAGCCGCAAAACCCAGGCGGAAGACGACGTTGTCCAGGCGGCGCTCGAGAAGCCTGAGGAGATTTTCTCCCGTGATCCCCTTCTCCCGCTCAGCCCGCGAGAAATATCTCCTGAACTGCCGCTCAAGGATCCCGTAGATCCGTTTGGCCTTCTGCTTCTCCCTGAGCTGGACCCCGAACGGGGTGAGCTTGATCCGGTTGAGCCCGTGCTGGCCGGGAGCGTAGTTTCGGCGCTCGATGGCGCACTTGTCAGTGAAGCAGCGCGCCCCTTTCAGGAAAAGCTTGAGCCCTTCGCGCCGGCACTGCCGGCAAACCGCCTCGGTATATCGTGCCACCCTTGCTTACCTCCCTCTCGTCAATCGAACCTCTAACCCCGGATCCCGAACCCCGAGCGTCAGACCCGGCGCCGCTTCGGCGGGCGGCACCCATCGTGCGGGATGGGGGTCACGTCCCGAATGGTGGTGATCTCGAGCCCGACTGCCTGGAGAGACCGGATGGCGGCCTCACGGCCGGCTCCCGGTCCCTTGACATAGACCTCGACCTGCTTGAGCCCCATGTCCATCGCCTTCCGCGCCGCGTTCTCGGCGGCCATCTGGGCGGCGAATGGGGTGCTCTTCCGCGACCCTTTGAAACCGACGCTTCCGGCGCTGGCCCAAGAGACGACGTTGCCCATTTTGTCGGTGAGGGTCACAATGGTATTGTTAAAAGTGGCCTGGACGTGAGCGATTCCTGTCCGGACCTCCTTGCGCTCCCGCTTCCTTCCGCCCTTCCGCCGCGGAGCCGGCTTTGCCTCTTCAGCCATGAATCACGCTCCTTCCTCTCCTCTCATTCGGCATTTCCCCTACGCTTTTCTCGGGGCGGGTGCCGCCGCCGAAGGCTTCTTTTTAATCATCACGCCCCTCCTTGGCCCTTTCCGGGTCCTGGCGTTGGTGTGCGTCCTCTGGCCACGAACCGGCAGCCCGCGCCGGTGCCTGATCCCCCTGTAGGCCCCGATGTCCATCAATCGTTTGACGTTCATGGACACTTCGCGCCTGAGATCACCTTCCACCTTTACTTCCCGCTCGATGATCTCCCGGATCCGCGCAATCTCGTCCTCGCCCCACGCTTTCACCCGCTTGTCGGGATCGACCCCCGCCTGCTTGAAGATCCTCTTCGCGGCGGGACGGCCGATCCCGTAGATATACGTGATGGCCACCTCGCCCCGCTTCTCCCTCGGCAGATCCACTCCAGCCACGCGCGCCATATCCCCTCTTCTCTCCTCCCGTTATCCCTGCCGCTGCTTGTGGCGCGGGTTCGAGCATATGATCCGCACCACGCCCTTGCGGCGAACGATCTGGCACTTCTCGCACCTGACCTTGATCGAAGGTTTCACCTTCATGAGCCTTCAGCCCTCAGCTACCTAAACCTGTACGTGATTCGGCCCCGAGTGAGGTCATACGGCGAAAGCTCGACCTTGACCCGGTCCCCTGGAAGGATCCGAATAAAGTTCATCCGCATCTTTCCCGAGACGTGAGCGAGCACCTTGTGCCCGTTATCCAACTCCACCCGAAACATCGCGTTCGGAAGAGGCTCCTTTACCGTCCCCTCCACCTCAATGGCGTCCTCACGAGGCGCCTTGGGCTCCTCGCTCTCGCGATCACGCCGCCGACGCATAACTCCCATCCAGCGACGTGAGGATGTCGGGCGACGCCTCGGTTACCGCCACTGTGTGCTCGAAGTGCGCCGCCAGGCTCCGGTCCTCAGTCACAGCGGTCCAGCGATCGGCCAGCACCTTCACCTCCCAGCTCCCCATGGTCGCCATGGGCTCGAGGGCCAGAACCATCCCGGGCCTGAGCTCCGGTCCCCTGTTCGGCTCGCCGAAGTTGGGCACCTGGGGGTCCTCGTGAAGCTCCCGGCCTATGCCGTGCCCAACGAACGCCCGGACCACCGAGAAGCCGCGGCTCTCCACGTGCCGCTGCACCGCGTAAGAGACATCCCCCAGCCGCATGCCGGCGCGGCAGCAGGCTATCGCTTTGAAGAGGCTCTCGCGCGTCGTATCCAGAAGCTCCCTCACGCGCGAGGGGACCTCGCCGATGGCCAGGGTCACGGCGCAGTCGGCGTAATAACCCGAGACGACGCACCCAAGGTCGAGGCTGATGATGTCCCCCTCCTTCACCCGCCTGCCGGCGGAAGGAATTCCGTGGACCACCTCCTCGTTGATCGAAGTGCAGACGGTGGCGGGGAAGCCGCGGTAGCCCTTGAAGGCCGGGCGGGCGCCGTTGGCCAGGATGAATTCTTCGGCCTCCCTATCGACCTCAAGCGTGGAGACGCCGGGCTTGATCATCGTCCTGAGGCGTTCCATCACCTCAGCGAGGATCCGGCCTCCGGCCCGGATGAGCGCGATCTCCCGGTCCGACTTCAGCACGATCATCACCGGGCCCCAGCCGGTCCCACCGCCCGGCGGATAGACCGGGCGATCTCGTCCATCGGCCCCTCGCCCTCGACTGAGACCAGCGAGTTCCGCTCTCGATAGTAGTCCAGAAGGGGGAGCGTCTGGGTCCGATAGACCGAGAGCCGTCCTTTCACCGTGGTCTCGCTGTCGTCGTCCCGCTGATACAGGTCGCCGGCGCACTGGTCGCACTTGCCTTCGCGCTTCGGCGGAGAGGAGACCATGTGGTAGAGCGCCCCGCAGCTCCGGCAGACCCGGCGGCCCGTCAGCCTGCGGATCAGCTCGTCCTCGGAAACGTCGAAGAAGATGACCCGGTCGATCCCTATTCCACGATCGCTGAGGAGCCGGCCGAGCGCTTCGGCCTGGGCAACGGTGCGGGGAAAGCCGTCAAGCAGGAATCCCGCCCGGGCGTCAGGGCGGTCGATCCGCTCAGCCACCAGCCCGATGACGACCTCGTCGGGAACGAGGGCCCCGCGGTCCATATAGGATCTAGCCTCGAGACCGAGGCGGGTCTTCTGGGCCAGCGCCTCTCTGAGCATGTCCCCCGTCGCGATCTGGGGAATGCCGCGCTCGGCGGCCAGCATCCGCGCCTGGGTTCCCTTCCCCGCTCCCGGCGGTCCCAAAAACACCAGCCTCATGGCTATGCCCGAACCTTGGCTCTCTTTTTGAGAAAGCCCTCATAGTGGCGCATCAGGAGATGGGACTCCATCTGGCGCACGGTGTCCAGCGCCACGCCCACGACGATCAGAAGGCTCGTTCCGCCGAAGTAGAACGGGACATTGAACCAACGGATGAGATAGTCCGGCAACACTGAGACCAGCGCCAGAAAGCTGGCGCCGGGGAGCGTGATCCTGGTCAGTGTCCGGTCGATGTACTCCGAGGTCTTCTTCCCCGGACGGACCCCCGGAATGAAGCCGCCGTACTTCTTCATATTATCAGCCAGGTCCACGGGGTTGAAGACGATGGCCGTGTAGAAGTACGCGAAGAAGATGATCAGGGTCATGTAGAGGACGGTGTACGTAAAGCGCCCCGGCGAGAGCGCATCCGAGATCGCCTGCATCCAGGGGTGAGGGATGAACCGGGAGATCGTGGCAGGAAAGAGGATGAGAGAGGAGGCGAAGATCACCGGGATCACGCCAGCCGTGTTGATCCGAAGCGGGATGTGGGTGGACTGCCCTCCGTAGACCTTCCGCCCCACCACCCGCTTGGCGTACTGGACCGGTATCTTCCGTTGTCCTTCCTGCATGAGCACAACGAACGCCGTCACCAGCACCATCATGACCACCAGCCCTCCGAAGACCAGCGGCTTCAGCTCACCCGTGGAGATGAGGGTGTAGGAGGCGACGATGGCCGACGGGAGACGGACTGCTATCCCGGCCATGATGATCAGCGAGATCCCGTTTCCGATCCCCTTCTCTGAGATCTGCTCCCCCAGCCACATGATCACGGCTGTGCCGGCGGTCAGGGTCAGCATGGTCAGGAGCCTGAACCCCCATCCCGGGACGGGAACGATCGACACCCCCGCAGGGCTCCTCATCCCCTCGAGCCCGATGGCGATCCCCAGGGCCTGAACCGCCGAGAGCACCATGGTCCCGTAACGGGTGTACTGGGTGATCTTCTTCCTGCCGGCCTCTCCCTCCTTGGCGAGCCTTTCCAGGGCCGGGATCACGACGGTCAGAAGCTGGAGGATGATCGAGGCCGAGATGTACGGCATGATCCCAAGGGCGAAGATGGTGAGGCGGCGGAGGTTCCCCCCTGAAAAGAGATCCACCATCCCCAGAAGAGTACCCGCCACCTGGTCGAAGAACTGGCCGAGGGCGTCGCCGTCGATGCCGGGGGTCGGCACGTGGGCCCCCATCCGATAGGCGGCCAGGAAACCCAGGGTGACCAGGATCCGGCGCTTCAGCTCAGGGATCTTAAAAACGTTCTGGAAGCTCTGAAGCGCCTCGATCATGCGGACAGGACCTCGACTCTACCGCCAGCCGCCTCCACTTTTTCTCTCGCTGAGCGGCTGACAGCATGGACTTTCACAGTGAGTGGAATGGCGATCTCGCCATCGCCCAGGAGCTTCACCGCGGCGCGGTCGGACCTCTTGATGAGCCGGGCATCGAGTAACGCATCCGGGTCAACAACGCTCCCGCCTGCAAAGGCGCTCAGGGATGCCACGTTCACGATCGCGTAGGCCGTCCGCTCGCGGGGCGTGAAGCCGCGCTTGGGGACGCGGCGGTAGAGCGGCATCTGCCCTCCTTCAAACCCGCCGCCCTTCACCCCTCCGGAGCGCGCCTTCTGCCCCTTGTGCCCCTTCGTCGAGGTCTTGCCGTGGCCTGAGCCCGGCCCCCGGCCGACGCGCTTGGGCCGCTTTGTGGCCCCAGGAGCTGGACGAAGATCGCTGAGCTTCATCGGGACGTCTCTTCGGTCACGCGAAGGCAGTGGCTCACCCGCGCGACCATCCCTCTGGTTGTCTTGGTGTCGTTGTGGACGACAGTCTGCCTGATCTTTCTGAGCCCCAGGGCTCTGACCGTCGCCTCTTGCTTGGGAGAGAGGCCGATCAGGCTGCGGACCAGCGTGATGTTAAGCTTCTTGTCTGACAAGCTCTTTCTCCTCCGCTTCAACCGGAGCCGCATCAGAAGCCCGGCCCCTCAGGGCGTGGGAGTCCTGAAGCTTCTTGATCTGTTTCAGGGCGTTCATGGTGGCTTTCAGCACGTTGTGCGGATTGTTCGAGCCCAGCGTCTTCGTGAGGATGTCCTGAACCCCTGCCACCTCCAGGATCGGACGAACCGCGCCGCCCGCTATGACGCCTGTTCCCTGGGCCGCGGGCCTGAGATAGACCTTTCCGGCCCCGAAGTGCCCGGTGATCTCGCACGGGATCGTGGTGTCCCGGAGCGGGACGAAGACCAGGTCCTTTTTGGCGTGCTCTACGGCCTTCCGTATGGCTTCAGGCACCTCGTGAGCCTTGCCGAGTCCCATCCCCACGTGTCCCCGGCCGTCGCCCACCACCACAAGGGCGGTGAACGAAAAGCGGCGACCGCCCTTGACGACCTTGGCGACCCGGTTGATAGACACGACCCGATCGGTCAACTCCAGCACGCTTGGATCTATCTTTGTCTCAGCCACGATCCACCCCTTCAGCTTTCAGCGCTCAGCTTTCAGCAAGCTGACGACCGACCGCTGATTGCTGAACGCTCTAAAACTTCAAGCCTCCGACTCTCGCCGCCTCGGCAAACGCCTTGATCCTCCCGTGATACCTGTACCCGCCCCGGTCGAAGACCACCAGCTCGATCCCCTTCGCCTTGGCCTTCTGGGCGACCATCTCGCCCAGCAGCTTCGCGGCAGCCACGTTGCCTCCCGACCGGGTACCCGCGCCGAAGGCGTGGGTGCGTTCCTTGAACTCGGCGGACGCGCTCGAGACAGAGGCCAGGGTGCGACCCGCCTCGTCGTCAACGAGCTGGGCGTAGATGTGCTTCAGGCTGCGAAAAACCGAGAGGCGGGGCCTCGATGAAGCCCCGCGAACCCACCTTCGGATCCTAAGGTGACGGATCTGCCGCCCCTCTCGCTTTGTCTCAGCCAGCACGCCTGCTCCTTTCTACTTCGCCCCGGCCTTGCCGGCCTTGCCAGCCTTGCGCCGGATGACTTCGTCCGCGTATTTGATCCCCTTCCCCTTGTACGGATCGGGTTTCCTGAGGGAACGGAGCTTGGCCGCCGTCTGACCCAGTAGCGCCTTGTCAGCTCCCCTGAGGGTGAGAAGCGTCTGCTTCTCGACCTCGGCCTGGATCCCTTCGGGAAGGGGGAAGATAACAGGATGGGAATAGCCCAGGGCAAGCTGCAAATTCCTGCCCTGGAGCTGAGCCCGGTAGCCGACCCCCACGATCTCCAGCTTTTTTTCAAACCCCTCTTTCACACCCTGGACAATGTTGGCCAGAAGAGATCGGGTAAGGCCGTGGAGCGCGCGGGCGGTTCGGTGGTCGGAGCTTCGCCTCACAGCGAGCCGGTCGTTCTCAAGGCCGACTGCCAGGCCGGCCGGAACGACGTGGCTCAACTTCCCCTTGGAGCCCTCCACCCTTACCGTCTGCCCTTCGACGGCCACCTTTACGCCTTCGGGCACGATGATCGGCTTTCTTCCGATTCTCGACATGGTCACCACACGTAGCAGAGGAGTTCGCCGCCGACTTTCCGCTTCCTGGCCTCCCGGTCGGTCATGACACCCTGGGAGGTGGAGAGCACCACCATCCCCATCCCGTTCAGGATGTAAGGGATCTTGTCGGCGGTCACGTACGCTCGACGGCCCGGCTTTGAGACACGGCGGATGCCGGTGATGACCCGCTCGTTTCCCGCCCCATACTTGAGGTAGACGCGCAGGGTCCCCTGCTTCTTGTCCTCTATCATCCGGTAGTTCTTGATGAACCCCTCCGCCTTCAGGATTTCGGCGAGCCGGATCTTGAGCTTCGAGGCGGGAATGTCCACTTTCTCGTGCTCGGCGGAACTCGCGTTCCGGATGCGGGTAAGAAGGTCGGCGATCGGATCCGTCACCATCTTACCAGCTCGCCTTGACGATGCCCGGGACCTCGCCCTTGAGGGCCAGCTCCCGGAAGCAGATCCGGCACATCTCAAATTTCCTGAGGTAGCCGCGCGGGCGTCCGCAGAGCTTGCAGCGGCGGATGACCCGTGACTTGAACTTCGGCTGCTGCTGGGCCTTCATGATAAGCGCTGTCTTTGCCATACAGTTATGACTCCCTCATGCGGGGCTGAGAATCGAGCAGATCAAGGACGCAGGGAGGAGCCGACCGGAGCGTATGCAGTTATACGTG
>CAZXPE010000017.1:0-590 GCA_964642915.1 uncultured bacterium
GGTGCAGTTCGGCGGGGCCGATCCAGCGGATGCGGGCGAGGACGTTCCGGGCGGCGGCCAGGACGCGCGGGTCGGTGGTCGTCACGGCCGACCAGAGAGCACCGTTGTCAGAGCGATGAAGCGGCAGCGCCGCCGCCAGACCAGCCACTCGACCCGCGCGGTTGCCGAGAACGGCGACGCTGATCTCTGTGCCGGTGACAGTTTCGTGGACGGCAGAGGGGGCTCCCCACGGGCGGGCCAGCGAGCGGGCAACCGGGAGCACTTCGGCGAGAGACGCGGCCAGGGCTAGGCGTCTGTCAGTGGTCCGTATCACAAGCGGCCAGCGCCACGTTCGGCGCGCTACGGGCCTCAGGTCGTTGAGGTCAAGCTTCGTGTTACGGGGGATTCTGACCCCCTTCACCCGGGAAAGACCGAAGAAGGGGAGGGCGGCGATCCGGCGGGGAGACGGAAGAAGGGCATGGACTCCAGCACGATCAAGCGTGGCGCGATGGGGAGCGAGAGCGATCACGTCTCCGGGTGAGCACGGAAGCAGTACAAAGCGGCGGCAGCGGGCCATGGCGCCGAGCGCGGTGATGAACTCGGCCGGCTCC
>CAZXPE010000017.1:600-20925 GCA_964642915.1 uncultured bacterium
CCTGCTGGGGCGACGGCAGCACCGCCACCTCGTCGGCCGCCGCGACGCTTTGGATTCCGTCGCCGAAGGCGCCGGTGGCGAGGGCGACCACCCGGATCTTCGCGACGGGATCGTGGAGGAGCGATTGAGCCGTGGCCAACCCCGCGCTCGGCTCGTCAGCCGCGCTGATCCCTGTGATCCCGACCCAGATCGGCCGCGCTCTCATTCTCCCGCCATTCCGCATTCCGCACTCCGCATTTGGCACTACCCGGCCCGAAGAACAACATGATGGTTGGCTGCCAGTTCCGCCATCAGATCGTGCCGCACGAAGTAGTCCTCCACAGAGCGGGTGAAGAGGAGCCCCGGCCCCGCTTCATGGAGGCGCCTGACTTCATGCCCGATCGCCAGCCGCACGGCCGCCCACGGCAGGTTCTGTCCCGCGGCTGCCGTGAGATACGTCCAGGCGGGGAAACGGGGGTTGATTTCGATGAGGTAGATTCGATTTGACGCGGGATCTCGGATCATCTCCAGCTCGGCCGGACCCACCCAATCGATCGACCCGAGGAGCGCCCCGGATCGATCAACGACGTCAGGAAGCTTCAGAGTGACTCCCGCCCATCCCTTCCCCCTGTCGGTGATCCCCAGCTTCCTCATCGGGACGGCTCCGACGATCTCACTCCTCCGGTTGAAGAGCACGGCGAGGTTCAGCTCGTCACCGAGCACTCGCTCCTGGGCAAGCAGCGGGAATCCCCAGCGAGCCACCAGTCGATCAAACTCAGCGTACGCTCCCTCGGCCGTCCCGACCATTTTGGCGTCGGCGAACGACCCCTTGAGGAAGAACGGCAACGGTAGCTCGCGGAGCGCTGAAGCGATCCCGGAGCGAGACGACACGAGCACTGTCCGGGGGGTTTCAAAGCCGAACGATTCGGCCAGCGCGCCGAGCGCTGACTTTGCCCGGCGCCGGATTGCGGCTTCGGAGGGAACGAGCGTCCGGATGTGGTTCGCCGAAAGGGCCCGCCGGGTCGCCGCGCAGAGGGCGACCTCGGGATCGAGTGCCGGGATGAGCACGTCGATGGGAACCTTCCGCCTGATCTCGCTCAGGGCCTCGACAAAGCTCTGCTCCCCCTGAGCCGGGGGAGGGGTGAGGAAGACCTCGTCGAAGAGCCTCGCGGCGTAGCAGCCCGTGAAGCGATGGTCGAAGGAGAAGCCGACGATCCTTCCTCGGAAGTCAGGGGCGTCCCGGAGGCAACGCGCCACCGCCACGCCGGGAGCTGGGTTGTCGTCGGCAGCGAGCCCCGTGACAGCGACAGTGAGTCTACGGGTTGAGAGAGAAGCCATGGACTCGAACCTGGGCCAGGAACGCGCGCACGTCATCCAGCGCCCGGCCCTCAAGCACCTGATAGCGGACCGCAAGGCGCCGGGCGATCTCCTTCGGCGACAACCCCTCCGAGTAAAGCCGGTAGACCAGCCCCCCGGTGGAGTTCAGCGTGAAGACGTCACCGCTGTCGTCCTTGAAGAGAAAGCTTTCGCCTGTCACCGGAGTTCGACCGTTTTCTTGGGTTCTGTGGCTCTGAGGCCGGCCAGCACGGCAGGGTAGGTGGGGTAAACTTCCTGCGCCGTCAGGTAAATCTCCCGTGCCCGGGCCACGTCACCGCCTTTAGCCGCACAGATCGCCCGTCCCACCATGGATGCCACCATCTCAGGGTCGCGGTTCAGCGAGGCCTCGAAGCGGTCGAGAGCCTCGTCGCACCTGCCGCTGACCAGGGCGATCCATCCCAGGATCGAGTGAGGGTCGGTGAGGACCGGATACCCTCCAGCTTCAGGGAACACCACCCACACGGTCCGCGAAAAGGCCGGGCGTCTGGCTTCGGGGGCCCGGTTGAGGCTCTTCTCGGCCTGAGACCCCTTTCCGAGCTTGTAGAGGGCGTAGCCGTGGCCGAACCAGGCGTCGCCGTCACCTGAGTCCTCCTTGACGATCTCCTCGAAGAGCTTGCGCGCGGCGTCGAACGCTTGCCAGCGCACGTATCCCCACGCCAGGTCGCTTCGCAGCTCCTTGTATTCCCTGGTGTTGACGAGATTCCTGAACTCCTTGTCATCCGAATAGCCGGGAATCAAGCTCAGCGCGTAGCGGAAAGCTGCCTTGGCCTCGGCGGGACGGTTATCCTTTACGTACGTCCAGCCCAGATTCCGGTTCACCTCTGCTGAGGCCGGTGCGATTTGGTAAGCCTTTGTGAAAGCGGCGAGGGCCCCCTTGGCGTCTCCGCTCTTGAGAAGCGCCCGGCCGTGAGCGAGGTGACGGTCAGCGGAGAGGGGGAGGAGGTCGGCGGCCCGCCCGAGAGGCGCCGCTGCCGCCGCGTGTTCGCCGAGGTTGAACAGGGCGAGCCCCCTGCCGTAGAGCAGGTCGCCGTCTTCGCCGTCCTTAAGGAGGCTGTCGAACTCCGTAGCGGCCTCACGCGACTTGCCGCTGAAATGGAGGCTCCAGGCGTATCCGCGCTGGGCCTCCCGGCGGTACTCGGTTGTAAGATCGGGACGATCGGCCGCATTCTTGAAGTCTTTGGCGGCGTCAACGAACTTGCCCTGGTTATAGGCCGTCCACGCCCTGTCCAGTTCCGGGGCGCGGACTTGCCGAAGCTCGGCGAGCCCGCGCAGCGCGGCCCCGAATCCAGGCACAGCGGTCAGAGCCTCGGCAAACAGTTTCTCAGCCTGCTCCACCTTGTTCCGCCTGAGCGCGATCCAGCCGAAGCCCGACTTGGTCTCAGCCTCGTCCATCTTGCCGGCGGGCCGAATCTGCTTGAAAGAATTTTCCGCTCGGTCTACCTGGCCGAGGGCTAGTTCTGACCACCCGATGCCACCCATAAGGAGTGGCCGATAGGATGCGGGCAGGTTTCCCGGTTTGTCGAGGAGAGCTTGGAACGCCTTGATGGCGTCGGCGTACTTCCCTTGATTGTAAAGGGTCCACGCTTGATCGTAGTCTCCGAAGCGGGCTCGGCGGAGCGCGACGAATCCCTCAGCTATCGCCGGAAGGCCCGGAAGCACCGCGCTGGCATCGTTCAGGAACTTCTCGGCTTTTTCCCATTCCTTCCGCTCGATGGCGATCAGGCCGAGCCCGGCCGTCGCCTCAGCGCCGCCCGGCAGCTCCTGAAGCGACGCCCTGAACAGCTTTTCCGCCTCATCGATGTTCTTCAGGCGCAGGCGCGACCAGGCGAGGCCATTGAGAATGAACGGTTTCATCCCCGCCGGCATCGCTCTCGGATTTTTCACCAGCGCGTCGAAGGAGGCAGCCGATTCCCGGTATTTCCCCGCGTAGTAGAGCGCCCAGGCGTCGTCGAACGCCTTGTAGCGACGCTGCCGAAGCTCCAGGGACCCCTCGAGGGCCGGGCCGTATCCGGGCAGTCCCGCCAGGGCCCGGCCGAACCCCGTCTCGGCGTTGTCGAGCCGGTCCTCCTTGAGAGCAACCCATGCGAGGCCCGCTTCGGCTTCGATGGGACTGGAGTCCTTCAGCTTTGCGAAAAGACGCGCGGCCTTTTCTGTGTGACCTGCGCGGAAATAGCTCCACGCCAGCGAGGACTGGACGTCTTTCCAGCCGGGCTTGGCCGCCAGCGCCCTCTCGAAGTGCGGAATGGCTTTCGCGTGCAGGCCCTGGGCGGCGTAGAGATCGCCGAGTCCCCGTTCACCCTCATGAGGTTTCTTGGTTCCCGCGTCTGTCCTCGCCAGATAGTCTATGAACGCGCCTTCCGATTCTCCGAACTTCCCCTGAGCAAGATAGACAAACCCGAGACCCAGGTACGGCTCGTCCCATTTTGAGAACCTCTGGTTCAGGTACTTGAACTGATCGTGCGCGAGACGGACCCACCCCTTCTTGAAATAGGTCCATCCGAGCCCCTTGCGCGCCTGAAGGAGGTCGAGGTTCTCGATAGATGTCACCTCGAACGGGATATTGAAGAGGGAATATTCATCGGGAGTGGGGGCGCGGTAGAGTGGGGAGTCGTGGAGGACGCTCTTGAAGCGGACCAGGGCCTCGTCGTAGCGCTCCTGGCTCCACAGCACCCACCCCATGAGGAGGCGGGCGTCCATCGCCTGCGGGGATTTTTTCAGGATGCCGTCCAGAACCTTCCCCGCCTCTGAGAGTTTCTCCTTCTCGTAGAGCTTGACGGCATCGTCGAGCTTTGGCTCCGCCGCAGGGAGAGTTCCCAGAAGCCCTGTCAACCCTACCAGAATGCCTGCGAGAAACAGAAACCGTCGTCCCCTCATTGGCCGCCCTCCTTTGAGATGAATCCACGCTTCATTCTTGTTGACCCCTTTTTACCGATCTCGTGACCCATGTCGAGGAACGTCATTGGAAGACAGCAAGCGATATGCCAGTTAAAGCGCGAGGGAGAGGAGGTTGAGAACAAGCGGAAAATCAGAAGGTTACGGCTTGGGCCAAATGGAGTTCCTTGTGAATGAGCCTTACGAGTGCCCGAATGACATCCAGAGACAGGCCATCATGACACTTTGGGGCGTGTGAGGTATGGGAAGATCAGGACTGGATGACGGTGACGATAAGGCCGATGGCTGCCAGGATGTTTCCGACCCTCACGCACTCGGGCTCGGCCCCCACTTTGACCACGGCCTTCCCCGTGTTGTGAACACGCCAGGCGATCTCCCACCCCTCGGCCTCAGAGCATCCGATGGCCTTCATGAGCTGGCGCACGACCTGCTCGAAGGTGTGGCAATCGCAGTTGTGGAGGATCGTCATCCAAGGAGGCGTCTGGGCGGTCTCAGTGTCGTCCACAGTCTCGACATCTGGCCGCGCGAGAGAGGACAGAAGCAGTTCCTCCACAGCTCTAATCCCTTGATTCGTGTGGGAGCTTTCCCGCGCCCAGCGTGGAATGGGCCTTCGTCGGCACGAGGACGTGGCGGCGAAAGGTCATGACCGGCTCTTCGGGGAAGCGGTCAGAGTGATCGAGGGCGGAGGCCTCTGGCTTGACCTCTTTCTCCACGAACTGGCGGATAGCGGCGACGACCTGCTTCTGCTCGTCGGTCAAGGCTCCGGTCACTGAGCCCTCCAAAGAAGGCGAGCCGATCTTGATTCGGTGATTAGGCTAGCAGAGGGGCACGGGGTTGACAAGCGCGCGCCGGTGGGCGTGTCAGGCGCTCCCGTGCTACACTGTCATTCCATGAGCGATCATTCTTTTCAGCAACTGGCGCCTGAAACGGTCCGCTTCTGCCCGCTCTGCGGCGGCTCGCTGAGGCGACGGCCCGTCCCCCCGGATCAGAAGGAAGAGGCGGTATGCGCCGCCTGCGGGTTCGTTTTCTATTTGAACCCCAAAGTGGTGGCGGGAGCCATCGTGGCTGAGGACGGCAAGCTCCTGCTGGTCCGCAGGAACGTCAATCCGTCAAAGGGGAAGTGGACCTTTCCCGGCGGGTTCGTCGATTGGGGGGAAGCGGTGACCTCGGCTGCGGTCCGCGAGGCGCTGGAAGAGACCGGGTTTCAGGTGGATCTCGACGGGCTGGTCGGCGTCTACTCCTACTCGGGATTCCCGGTGGTCATCATCGTCTATCGGGGGCGCGTGGTCGGCGGCGCGATCAGGGCGAACCACGAGGTCTCTGAGACCGCGTGGTTTCTTCCCGAGGAGATTCCCTGGGAGGAGCTTGCCTTTCCCTCGACATGGCAGGCGCTCCGAGACTGGCTCTCGACCCGGCAGTAGGCGGCCTCTCGCGGGTTTTCAGTTTCCCGCTCAGGTCTCCTTCTTCGCCGATTTCTTCATGGCGCGGTCGAGGAACTTTTCGAGGTTCTGCACGAGGAAACGCTCGTGACGCCCCTCGGCCACTTGCTCCACCTCGTCGTGGGCTTCAACCTTGAAGAGAAAACGGCGGCCGTCGGTTTCGAGGAGCGTGGCCCTGGCCCTGACCTTCATCCCCACGGGCGTGGCGGCCATGTGCTTGATCTCAAGCGTGGTCCCGACTGTTGCTGCTCCAGGCGGCAGATGAGGGCGAACGGCCCTCCCCGCTGCGTCTTCGAGGAGAGAGACGAGGAACGGCGTCGCGAGCACCTGCACTCCCGGGTTGCCGAGAGCGTCGGCCGTTTGCTCAGGCCTCACGGTGATCTCGACTTCTCCTATGGTTCCTGGCTGAAGCTCCATGCTCGCCTCCTTGTGCCGAACCAACTAACTTCGCCTTACTTCGTCCTCGGTCGTCGCCAATCCTCACGTACAACCGCGTACGCTCCGGTTGGCTCCTCCCTGCGTCCTCGTCATGCTCGTTATTTGGTCCGGCACCCCTATGCTTTCCTCTCAGTCAGGTGCAATTCGTCGGAGACTCACTTGTTGGGATCGGGTGAGATACTACTATAGTCGTTGAGGGAGTGTCCAGGGGATGGAGCGCGAGGAATCGGTCCGCGTTGACAAGTGGCTCTGGGCGGCGCGCTTCTTCAAGAGCCGGAGCCTCGCGGCCCAGGCGTGCGACGGCGGCAAAGTGGACGTCAACGGCCAGTCTGCCAAGCCGTCGAAGCCTGTGAGGCCCGGAGACCTGCTCAGGATCACGCTTCGGGGAGGAAAGAAGGTCGTCAAGGTGATGGTCCTGGCGGGAAGGCGTGGGCCGGCAGCGCGCGCCCAGCTTCTCTATGAGGACCTGACCCCTCCGCCTCCTCCCGAGCCCGAGCGTCTTCAGACTCCCGTCTATCGCCCCCGCGGAGCGGGCCGTCCGACCAAGGCGGAGCGCCGCCTGCTCGAGCGCATCCGTCGCATCTGGTGACTGACCGGCTCCGCTCTCGACTTCTGCCGTGGGTGATGTGGTGGATCCCCGCGGTGATCTTCTTGGTGGCGTTCTTCCACAGGGTGGCTCCGGGAGTCGTAGCGAAGGAGTTGATGGAAAGCTTCAGCGCCACCGGGACGCTGATCGGCTTTCTCTCAGCCGCCTACTTCTACGTCTATGCCGCTCTCATGATTCCGGCCGGCCTCATGGTGGACGCTTTCGGTCCCAGAAGGGTTGTGGCGGTGGGCGGGAGCGTCATGGGGCTCGGGACGCTCCTCATGGGGGCAGCGGTCACGACGGCGCCGCTCTTCCTGGGCCGGCTCCTGGTCGGGCTCGGCGCATCGGTCACCTTCGTGGGGACCCTCAAGGTCGCCGCCCTCTGGTTTCCCCCACGCCGGTTCGGGACTCTTTCGGGACTAACAGCCACGATGGGGATGCTGGGGTCGCTCGTGGCCACAGCGCCTCTCGCAATGCTGGCGGGGGCCATAGGATGGCGCTGGTCGTTCTCACTGGTAGGGCTCCTCACACTTCTCGCCTCCGGTCTCTGCTGGGTGGTCGTTCGTGATCATCCGCCTCATTCTCCCGTGGCCGCGCAATCCCAGGGGCTCGTTCGTGTTCTCAGCGGAGCGTGGCAGGTCATCAGAAACCCGTACACTTGGCCTCCATTCATGGCGTTCTTCTGCCTTTACTCGGCAACGGGGAACCTGATGCTCTGGGTCGTCCCCTACCTCCGCGATGTGTACGGCCTTTCCAATCAGTGGGCATCTGTCTATGCCACGGCTCCCTCGCTGGCCCTCCTGGTCTCGGCGCCGCTCACCGGCTATCTCTCTGACCACGTCCTGGCGCGCCGCCGGCTTCCGTACCTCGCGCTCTCGTGGGGATCGGTGGGGCTCTGGGCTGTCTTCGCGCTGACTCTGGGAGCGCTCCCTCTCAGAGTGGTCTACGGGCTCTTTTTTGCGATGGGGCTCTTAGGGACGTCGTTTGTCCTGACCTGGCCTGTTGGGCGCGAGGTGAACCCACCTCACCTGGCTGGAGTCGGAGTCGCTGTGGTGAACCTGGGGGGATTCCTCGGCGCTGCGCTGACCCAGGGGGCCGTTGGAGCACTGCTCGATTCGCGCTGGACGGGGATCACGGCCGGAGGCGCCCGCGTCTATCCGCTCGGGGCCTATCAGGCGGCTTTCTCGGTCTGCTTCGGCTTTGTCGTGGCGACGGCTCTCCTTGCGTTTCTGATCCGCGAGACCCGCTGCCGGAACATCTATCACGAGCTTTTCCCCGCCAGCCGATAGCCGTTCTGCTGCTCATCAGGCGGGCATCTGGCCGCGGGTGCTCATTCTTTGGGCAAGGTTTTGCCCCCGGGCCCCATCGCCGGGCAGATTTAACCTGTTGAATTTTTTCGCTCGCTGGGCTATTCATGTGACCGGCACGGCGGTTGCTTTTGGGGTCGGAGGGGAGGTGACGTGATGAAAAAGATCGAGGCGATCATCAAGCCGTTCAAGCTGGATGACGTGAAGGAAGCCCTGACGGGGATCGGGGTGATCGGGATGACGGTCTCAGAGGTTCGCGGCTTCGGCAGGCAGAAGGGGCACACCGAGCTTTACCGGGGCGGCGAGTACACGGTGGACTTCCTCCCGAAGATCAAGGTGGAGCTGGTGGTCTCGGACAGCCTGGTCGCGAAGGTCGTGGAGATTCTGGCAGGGGCCGCCAAGACCGGCAATATCGGCGACGGGAAGATCTTCGTCCACCCCGTCGAGGCGGCGGTGAGGATCAGGACCGGAGAGCGCGACGAGGCGGCTCTCTGAGATTGCCGAATTCGGGAATCGACCTGAAAAAGGAGGGTATGTCGGTGCTGACACGAATCAGAAGACCGCTGCTGTTCATCGTCCTGGTTGTTGCGCTCTTGGCGATCGGGGCCTGGCATGGCTGGGCCCAGCAGGCTCCCCCGGCGGCTCAGGCGCCCGCCGCTCCGGCGCCTGCGGCTCCCCCCGCTCCTCCGCCGAAGATCGACTCGGGCGACACGGCGTGGCTCCTGACCTCTTCGGCGCTGGTCCTTCTCATGACGGCGCCGGGGTTGGCGCTCTTCTACGGGGGCCTCGTCCGCCAGAAGAACGCGCTCGGCACTATCATGCACAGCTTCATTATTCTGGCTCTGATCTCGATCCAGTGGGTGTTGTGGGGATACAGCCTGGCTTTTGGTCCGGATAAAGGCGGGATCATCGGTGGCCTCGAGTGGATCGGCCTGAGAGGCGTGGGGCTCCAGCCGTTCCCTGACTACTCAGCAACGGTCCCCCACCAGGCGTTCATGGTCTTCCAGCTCATGTTCGCCATCATCACTCCAGCCCTGATCACCGGGGCCTTCGCCGAGCGGATGAAGTTCTCCACCTTCATCGTCTTCACCCTGGCCTGGGCAACGTTGGTGTACGATCCGCTGGCCCACTGGGTGTGGGGAGTCGGAGGGTGGCTCAGAAACCTGGGCGCGCTGGACTTTGCCGGAGGGACGGTCGTCCACATCAGCTCGGGGGTCTCAGCTCTGGCCGCCGCCATGGTGATAGGCAGGCGGAGGGGATACGGCCGCGAGCCGATGCCGCCCCATAACCTCCCGCTGACGGTGGCGGGAGCGGCGATGCTCTGGTTCGGATGGTTCGGGTTCAACGCGGGGAGCGCTCTCAGCGCCGGCGCCTTAGCCACCAGCGCCTTCGTGGCCACCAACACCGCCACCGCCGCCGCGGCGCTGGGGTGGACGTTCACTGAGTGGGCCTCGCGCGGCAAGCCAACGGTCCTCGGAGCGGCTTCGGGAGCGGTGGCGGGACTCGTGGCCATCACCCCGGCCTCGGGATACGTCGGCCCCCTGGCGTCGATCGTGATCGGGGCCGTGGCCGGTTTCCTCTGCTACAACGCCTGTAACGTAAAGACCAAGATCGGCTATGACGACTCTCTGGACGTGGTGGGGATCCACGGCATTGGAGGCACGTGGGGCGCCCTCGCCACCGGGCTCTTCGCCACGAAGACGGTGAATGACGCCGGAGGAGACGGGCTCTTCTACGGCAACCCGGGCCAGCTCTGGGCCCAGATCGTCGCTGTCCTCGTCTCATGGGTCCTGGCGTTCGTGATGACGACGATCATCCTGAAGGTGCTCGACGCCGCGATGGGCCTCCGGGTCAGCGAGGAGGAGGAGGTGGCCGGGCTCGACCTCTCCCAGCACTCTGAGACCGCCTACACGCTGGGCGGGCCGTCTTATTCGGAAATGGCCGCCGCCGCGGCGTTTGCCAGGACCACGGAAGCCGAAAAAAAGCAGGGGACCGCCCACTGAGGGCCTTGATTTTTCCGGGCGATCCTCGTATTGTTGGGGACGGCCGGTGGGACCCACCGGCCGCCGATGTGATTCGTTTCCAGCCGCGTTGCGGCGTGTGACCCATTGACCCCGGTTCTATCCGGGGTCGCACTCATCGAGAGGAGGGCATGCATGACCCCGAAGGATGTGTTGAAACTCGCCAAGGAGAAGGGCGCCCGGATCGTTGACCTCCGGTTCATCGATGTTCCGGGGCTCTGGCAGCACTTCTCGATTCCGGTAGGAGAGCTGACCGAGGAGCTCTTTGAGGAGGGGATCGGCTTCGACGGCTCGTCGATACGCGGCTTCCAGACCATCGACGAGTCCGACATGCTGCTGATCCCCGACCCGAGCACGGCCCAGATGGATCCCTTCACCGCCGTCCCCACGCTCGTCCTGATCTGCAACGTCAAGGACCCCGTGACAGGCAAGCCCTACACCCGCGACCCCCGCTATATCGCCCAGAAGGCGGAGGCCTACGTCAAAAAGACCGGCGTTGGCGACACCATTTACTGTGGCCCCGAGCTGGAGTTCTTCATCCTGGACGAGGTTCGCTTCGACCAGAGCTACAACTTCGGCTTCTACCATATCGATTCCGAGGCCGGCTTCTGGAACTCGGGAAAAGAGGGCACCCCGGACCGCCCTAACCTGGGCTATAAGCCACGCTACAAGCAGGGCTACTTCCCGGTCCCTCCCATGGACAAGTTCCAGGACATCCGCTCAGACATGGTGCTGGCGCTGGAGAGCGTGGGGGTGAGGGTGGAGGTTCACCATCACGAGGTGGGCACCGCCGGCCAGGCCGAGATCGACATGCGCTTCAATACCCTCACGAAGATGGCGGACAGCGTGATGTGGTACAAGTACTGCACAAAGAACGCAGCCCGAAAGCACGGGAAGACGGTGACCTTCATGCCCAAGCCGATCTTCCAGGACAACGGCTCGGGAATGCACACCCACCAGTCGATCTGGAAGAACGGCAAGAACATCTTCTACGAGCGCGGGGGCTACGCCGACATCTCAAAAACGTGCCTCTACTACATCGGAGGCATCCTCAAGCACGCTCCGGCGCTCTGCGCTCTGATCGCCCCCACTACCAACTCCTACAAGCGGCTGGTGCCGGGCTACGAGGCGCCGATCAACCTGGCCTACAGCCAGAGGAACCGCTCGGCCTGCGTCCGGATCCCCATGTACTCGCGCTCCGAGAAAGCCAAGCGGATCGAGTTCAGGACCCCGGATCCCTCCTGTAACCCTTACATTTCCTTTGCCGCCTGCCTGATGGCCGGGCTCGACGGGATCGCCAACAAGATCGACCCTGGGAAGCCCGTGGACAAAGATCTCTACGAGTTGCCTCCTGCAGAGGCCAAGAAGATAAAGCAGCTCCCAGGCTCGCTGGACGCCGTGCTCGACCATCTGGAGAAGAATCACGCCTTCCTGCTGAAGGGTGACGTCTTCACGCCTGACCTGATCGAGACCTGGATTGATTACAAGCGGAAGAACGAGGTGGACCCGGTCAGGCTGAGGCCTCACCCGTGGGAGTTCGCTCTCTACTTCGACATCTAAGGCAGTCGTCTCATGAAGGGAAAGGCCCTCGGCGGGTTTCCCCCCGGGGGCCTTTTTCTTGGCTGGCGCCCCGATCACAAATTTCGTATTTTCTAGGAACAGGCGGAGAGAGATGTTTATCGGCCGATACGATCCCCTGAAGGGTGAACGGGTGCAGATCCTGAATCAGGATGGGGTCTGCGACGAATCGCTCCGCCCCGAACTGGCAGACCAGGAGCTTCACCGGCTCTACCGCTATGTGGTCCTGGCGCGGCTCATGGACCGGAAGGCGGTCTCACTCCAGCGCCAGGGACGGATCGGCACCTACGGCCAGCTAGAGGGGCAGGAGGCGGCCCAGGTCGGCAGCGCCTATGCGCTCAATCGGCGCGACTGGATGATTCCTTCGTACCGAGAGGCGGCGGCGATGCTGGTTCACGGGGTGCCACTTCCCCTCCTGTGCGCCTTCTGGGCGGGAAGCGAGGAGGGGAACAGGATCCCCGAGGATGTGAGGTGCCTCCCCTTCGCGATCCCGATCGGGTCACAGCCGCTCCACGCTGTGGGGATCGCCTGGGCCGCCGGAATCAGCGGCGAGCCTGTAGTGGCAGTTACCTATTTCGGCGACGGCGCCACCTCCCAGGGCGATCTGCACGAGGCCATGAACTTCGCCGCGGTCTACAACGTTCCCTGCGTCTTCTTCTGCCAGAACAACAACTACGCTATCTCGCTTCCCCGGGCCCGCCAGTGCGCCGCCGAGACCCTGGCGCAGCGGGGCGTGGCATACGGGATGCCTGGCGTCCAGATCGACGGTAACGACATCTTTGCCTCCTACGCGGTGACGAAGGAAGCGGTGGAGCTGGCGCGGGCTGGAGGCGGGCCGTGCTTCATCGAGGCGGTGACGTACCGCATCGGGGCCCACACGACAGCCGACGACCCGACGCGCTACCGTGACGCCGGCGAGGTCGAGGAGTGGCGGAGGAAAGACCCCATCGATCGCTTCCGGCGCTACTTGGAGCGCCGGGGCCTCTGGAGCGAAGAGCGCGAGGAAAAGCTCAGAGCCGAGTGCGCCCGAGAGGTGGACGCCGCGTTTGAAGAGGCGGAGAAGCGTCCCCACGCGCCCCCCGACGACATTTTCCGCTACATGTTCGCTGAGATGACTCCCCAGCTCGAAGAGCAGCTTGAATCGCTTCGCCTAAAGAGATAAAGCTATGGAAAAGCGCAACATGGTGGAGGCGCTGAACCAGGCCCTCCGCCTCGAGATGGCGAGGGACCACCGCGTGGTCGTGCTCGGAGAGGACGTGGGGAAGGAGGGCGGCGTCTTCCGCGTCACCGAGGGGCTCCAGAAAGCGTTCGGCGCCACGCGGGTGATCGACACGCCGCTTGCCGAATCCGGCATCGTGGGGACCGCCTTCGGGATGGCTGTGGCCGGCCTCCGCCCTGTCGTTGAGATCCAGTTCTCGGGTTTCCTCTATCCGGCCTTCGATCAGATCATCAGCCACGTTGGGCGCATCCGGAATCGCTCGCGGGGGCGCTTCACCTGCCCCCTGGTGATCCGGATGCCATCGGGAGGAGGGATCCACGCGCCCGAGCACCACTCTGAGAGCCCCGAAGCGCTCCTGGCCCACATCCCGGGGATCAAGGTCGTGATGCCTTCCACTCCATATGACGCCAAGGGGATGCTGATCTCGGCGATCCGGGACCCTGACCCGGTGATATTCCTTGAGCCCACCCGTAGCTACCGGGCGCTCGTCGAGGAGGTCCCTGACGAGGAGTACACCGTTCCGCTGGGGCAGGCCCGCGTCATGAAAGAGGGCGGAGAGATCACGATCATCTCGTGGGGGGCGATGATCCGTGAGGCGCTGGCCGCCGCCGACCAGCTCGACGCCGCAGGGATCAGCGCCGAGGTGATCGACGCGCGCTCCTTCGTCCCGTTCGACGTTGGAACGATCATCACCTCGGTTGAGAAGACCGGACGAGTGGTGATCGTCCACGAGGCGGTCAGGACGTGCGGCTTCGGCGCCGAGATCGTCGCCCAGATCAACGAGAAGGCGCTGACGGCTCTCCTGGCGCCGGTTGCCCGCGTGACAGGCTTCGACACGGTCATGCCGTTTCCGCGAAGCGAGTCTCTCTATCTCCCCAACGCGGAGCGCGTCGTCCAGGCCGCGCGCCGGGTCCTCGCCGAATAGTCATGGCTATTGAGTTCAGGTTTCCCGACGTCGGCGAGGGGATCACCCAGGGCGAGGTGCGCCGCTGGCTGGTGAAGGAAGGGGACCGCGTGAAGGCCGACCAGCCTCTCGTGGAGGTGGAGACAGACAAGGCGCTGGTGGAGCTGCCTGCGCCACGCGCGGGAACGATCCTCAAGATCAGCGCGCGCGAGGGTGAGGTCATCAAGGTCGGGCAGGTGGTAGTGGTGATCGGCGAGCCGGGAGAGGTCGTCGCCGGGGGCGAGCCTTCCGCCGAGCCTCATCGCTCGGTCACTGTGGTCGGCTCACTTGAAGAGACGGTCCAGGAGATTGTCGCGCCGCGGCTCGGAGAGGGTCGCGCTGCCGCCCGCGAGGAGAAGGTTCGCGCGATCCCTTCTGTCAGGAAGCTGGCCCAGGACCTCGGGGTGGACCTCGATCAAGTGAAGGGAAGCGGCATCGACGGCCGCATCCTTCGTGAGGATGTGCTCAGGGCCGCCGAGGCGGCGAAGGGCCGGGCGCCCTCTGCCGCTGAGGCCGGCGACCTGATTGAGCGGGTTCCCATGAGCCACCTGCGCCGCACAATCGCCCAGGCGATGGTGCGTTCCGCCTTCACGGCTCCCCACGTCACCATCCATGACGAGGCTGAAGTCACAAGGCTCATTGAGCTGACAAGGCAGGAGAAGCCAAGGGTCACTCTTCTTTCCTTTGTCATCAAGGCCGTCGTCGAGGGGCTCAAGGCCGAGCCCTATCTCAACGCTTCGCTCGACATGGACGCCGGGATGATTCTTCTGAAGAAGTCCTACCACATCGGCATTGCCACCGACACGCCGGAGGGGCTTCTGGTGCCGGTGGTGAGGGACGCCGACGGGAAGAGCGTAGCCGACCTGGCCCTTGAGGTCGCTGCTCTGGCGGAGCGCGCGAGGAACCGCGCGGCGACCCTCGCCGAGCTCAAGGGAAGCACTTTCACCATCACCAACTACGGCGCCCTGGGCGGCTCCTTCGGCACGCCGATCATCAACCCGCCGGAGGTGGCGATCCTCGGCGTGGGGCGGGCCCAGGAGAAGCCCGTGGCACGCGAAGGGCAGGTCGTCATACGCCCGATGCTCCCCCTGTCGCTCTCCTTCGACCACCGCCTGATCGACGGCGCCACCGCCCAGCGCTTCCTGAACGTCGTGATGGCCCGCCTCGAAGACCCCGGCCCGCTGCTCTGAGCGGTAGCGCGGCTGCGGCCGGCCGCTCGAGAAAAGATTTCGTGGCAATCGGCTCTCGGGCGGTGTATAGTAAGTTGTCTGCAGGTCAGCGGTTCATTGTGAACCCTCATCCCCGCCAGACCGCGTCTCCGGTTCTTCCGCACCTTGGGGCACGAATACACATGCGGAAGAATATGAAGGAGACGCCCCATGGCGCAGAAACTTTTTGTCGGCGGTCTTTCCTACACCACCACCAGTGACGGCCTTCGGGAGTTCTTCTCCCAGTGTGGCGAGGTCGCGTCGGCCAACGTCGTCACCGACCAGTTCTCGGGCCAGTCTCGCGGCTTCGGCTTCATCGAGATGTCCACGGCCGAGGAGGCCAATCAGGCGGCCGCGCAGCTTAATGGTCGCGAGCTCGATGGGCGCGTGCTAAAGGTCGAGGTGGCCAAGCCGAAAGCCTCGAGCCGGGGTGGCGAACGAAGCGGCGGCTTCGGTGGAGGGCATCGCGGTAGCCGCTGGTAATCGTTGATTGTACGGTAACGTGAAACCTCTGTGGCGGGGCGGCGTCATGCCGCCCCGTTGCGCGAATCGAGGTATGCCGGCATACCTCGATCTTTATTTTTGCCGGATCATCACTGCGTGCGCGTTCCTACCGATGCACGTCAAGAAGGAAGCAGAATCACATGTCATTTGAGTCATTCGCCCTTCACTCTGATCTTCTCCGGAACGTCCAGGGTCTCGGGTTCATCGTGCCGACACCCATTCAGAAGGACGCCATCCCGCCAGCCCTTGAAGGCAGGGACCTCCTGGCGTGCGCGGTCACCGGCAGCGGAAAGACCGCGGCGTTCCTTCTGCCAACGCTCCATCGACTGATGAGGCGGCCCCGCGGAGTCACGCGTGCGCTCGTACTGACGCCGACCAGGGAGCTGGCGGCGCAGATCGAGGAGCACGCGCGCCAGCTCGCGGCTCAGACGCCGCTGACCGTCGCTTCCGTCTTCGGCGGTGTCGGCATGGGGCCTCAGGAGCAGGCGCTCCGTCGAGGAGTAGACATCGTGGTCGCCACCCCTGGGCGGCTCCTGGATCACTTCCGCTTCCCATATGCCAGGCTCAAGGCGCTCGAGGTGCTCGTTCTCGACGAGGCCGATCGGATGCTTGACATGGGCTTCCTGCCCGACATCCGCCGGATCCTCGGCTACCTGCCCACGAAGCGCCAGACACTCCTCTTCTCTGCGACGATCCCGCAGGGGATAACCGGCCTCGCTCGGGAGCGGCTCGACAACCCCGTCAGTATCAACATCGAGCGCAAGGCCGCCCCTGCCGCCGGCATCACGCACGTCGTCCATCCAGTCAGCCAGGAGCGGAAAGCGACGCTACTCCTCGAGCTGCTGAAGAGCGGAAAGATGAAGAGCGTCTTGGTCTTCACACGCACCAAGCACCGCGCCGACCGTATAGCCAAGTTCCTCTCTGGTCACGGTATCTCGTGCGAGCGGATCCATGGCAATCGGACTCAGGCTCAGCGAACCGCCGCGATGGCAGGGTTCAAGAAAGGCAAGTACCGCGTGCTCGTCGCCACCGACATCGCGGCGCGCGGGATCGACATTATCGAGCTGAGCCACGTCGTGAACTTCGATCTTCCGAACGCCCCCGAAGACTACATCCACCGTGTCGGCCGGACGGCGCGCGCCGAAGCCACGGGGGATGCGTTTACGTTCGTCTCTCCCGAAGAGGAATCCGGCCTGAGCACCATCGAGCGGGCCATCGGCAGGCGTTTCGAGCGGACGATCCTCCCAGGATTCGACACGCCAAGATCCTCCCGTCAGACGGAACCTTCGAGCATCGAGCGGAGGATTGCGGCGTTTCGGCCGGGGAAGAGCCATACCTGGGGCCGTCCGAAGAATAGGGATCATCGGCATGGGCAGCCGTCCACCTACGGACGCGGCTTCTCACGCACCTGAGGCGGAGGCACTCAACTACAGACGCCGGCCTTTTATTCGTCACGTTCGGATCAGGGTTGACCCGATCCCGGTGCCGATTTCTTTTGCGGTGACTTCCGTTTAAGCACGCCGGGGCCTGGGGTCCTCTCAGGTCAGGCGTGATTTTTCGCGCCTTTACCATTTCGTCGGCTTGGCATCCAGTTTGCTTTCTTACTTTGGCATGAAGCCTCGCTGGCGAGTGGTGATCGTGGACGACCACGTCCGCTCAAGGGCGGATGTGAGTGAAGCGGTGGTGGCTTCAGATGGAGAGATCGTTGCCGAGGGGACAACCGCCGCCGAAGCCATCTCTCTGGTCGAAAGGCACTGCCCTGACGTTGCGATCTTCGCCGTGGGTCTCCCTGACGGCAGCGGCGTGGATGCGGCCAGGGGAGTGATGAATCACTCACCGTGCCCGATCGTTCTCCTCACCAGCCGGACCGATCCGGCAGTGGTCGAGGGGGCCAGGGCGGCAGGCGTCATGGCGTTTCTCCTGAAACCTCTCCGCCGCGAGGAGCTCGGGCCAGCCCTGGATCTGGCCGTGAGCCGCTTCCGCGAGTTCGAGACCATCAGGAAGGAGAACGAGGACCTCAGAAGAACCCTCGAGTCGCGGAAGATCGTAGAGCGCGCCAAGGGGCTCCTCATGGAGCGCGAGGGATTGACCGAAGCGCAGGCATTCCGCCGCATCCAGAAGGCGGCAATGGATGCGCGGAAACCGATGGCCGCCATCGCAGAAGCGATTCTATTAGCGGGGAGCATCAGCGAGCGGTAACCGATCAGTAGTCGGCTCGCAATAAGGCAATGGCGCCGTTTCCCAACGAGGGGACGGCGCCGTTCTTTCTCATAGGGGGTGTGGGCGTGGAACGTGAGGAGAAGAGACGGAGCAAGTTCAGTGTGAAATACGCGGCGCTCGTGACTATGGCGCTCGTGCTGGTGGTCCCCGCGGGTCTCGGATTGTCGGGGGCCGCGTCAGGGCCCGGGAGCAGCGGGGCCGGAGCCCTCGGGGTTGTCGCCAGGGGGCTCTCCTTTCTCTCAGACGACCCGAAGGCTTGCGTGAGCTGCCACGTCATGGAAACCCAGTACGAAGCCTGGTTCCACGCTCCCCACCGGGGCGTCACGACCTGCAATGACTGCCACCTCCCCAGCGGCAACCCGGCGGCGAAGTGGTTTGTCAAAGCGCGGGCGGGGGCAAAGGACACGATCAAATTTTGGGCTGGGGCCCACAACATGAAGGCGGCCGAGAGCACGAAAGCCGTGGTCCAGGCCAACTGTCTCCGCTGTCACAGCGAAGTGGTCCGCGAGATTCGAAAAGGCGGCGGGGAGAACTGCTTTAGCTGCCACCGGAACACATCCCATCCTCTTTGAGAAAACAGAAGGAGCGGCCTCTCATGGGAAAAGGCTGGGTCTGGTGTGTCGTGCTCGCCCTCGCGCTCCTGGCAGGCTGCGGCCGGGAGGCCAGGGAAACCGCCAAACTCCCCCAGCTTGCCGAGAGTGAGACGAGCGCCGAGGCGTTCGGAAAGCACTACCCTCGGCACTTCGATAGCTTCCAGCGCAACCGGGGCCCAGAGCCCTCCGACCTGAAGGAGGTGAGTGAGTTCGGAGGCTCGATCCCCTACTCCAAGCTCGAGGCCAACCCTGATCTCAAGCGCCTTTTCCAAGGCTCTCGCTTCTTCTTCGAGTACAACGAAGACCGTGGGCACGTCTGGACTCTTGAGGACGTCACCAGGACCAAGCGGGTGTTCGAGAAGACCACGGCTACCTGCCTGACCTGCAAGTCGGCCCAGGTGCCCGGCCTCATCCAGAAACTGGGCCCTGAGTATTACAAGACTCCCTTCAGCGAGATCACCAAGCTCGCGAAGGACCCGATAAGCTGCTCGGACTGCCACAACCCGAAGACGATGGAGCTCCGGATCACCCGCCCCGCCTTCAAGGAAGCCATGGCCCGCCGTGGTGTGGACGTGGACAAAGCCACGCGGCAGGAGATGAGGAGCTACGTCTGCGGCCAGTGCCACGTCGAGTACTACTTCCAGCCGGGCACCGTCAAGCTCATCTTCCCCTGGGACAAGGGGTTCACCCCGGACGAGGTCTACCAGTACTACGAAGAGATCAAGTTCAAAGACCACGACCACCCGGCCACGGGGACCCCCATGCTCAAGGCCCAGCACCCTGAGTTCGAGATGTTCCAGGGGAGCATCCACCAGTCGGCCGGAGTCGCCTGCGCTGATTGCCACATGCCGTACACCAAAGAGGGGGGCGTCAAGATCTCTTCCCACTGGTGGACGAGCCCATTCAAGACCATCAGGGAGTCGTGCGGCACCTGCCACCGGCAAAGCGCCGATGATCTCAAGGGCAGGGTCCTCTACATCCAGCGCAAAACCGCCGACCTCCAGGAGCGGGCGGCGAAAGCCCTGGTCGGGGCGATCGCCGCCATCGAGTCGGCAGTCAAGAACCCCCGAGCGGATCAGAAGCTTCTCGGCGAGGCGAAACAGCTCCACCGCCAGGCTCAATGGTACTGGGACTGGGTGGACGCCGAGAACTCAATGGGCTTCCACAACCCGCCGCTGGCCATGAACAGTTCGGGGAAGGCGATTGACATGGCCCACCAGGCCAGAGAGAAAGCCGTCAGCGCGAGATCGGCGCGAACCTCTTCCAGGTAACGCCTGACCCCGTCCTTGGTTTAATTCAGACGCTTCAAAGGCGCTGTGGACACACGGGCTGCTTTTCGGAACGCGCTGGAGCTGCTCCAGCACTACACTCTCGACGGCCTTGACTGCTTTTTGCCTTTGACAAGCGGGGGCCTCATAGGTGTTAGACGCCCTGCTTCCGGGAAAGCCGCAGGTCGGCTGCCACCGGAAGCTCGAAGAGTTCGTTCCGCAGCAGGCGCGTTGAGAAGAACAGCACTTCGAGATTCTCGACCTCGTCCGTGCTCGGGTTTATTCGCGCGATGACCTCGTCGCCAAGCTCCTCGGACTCTTGAGCCGCGTAGGGCGCGCACTTGTCGATGTGAAGAATGTCGGCTTCGCGGTCGTACCGGAAGCTCAGCCTCGTTTCCATTCGACCTCTCCTTCTGCCAGTGTTCTGGCAATGTACGCCGTTATGATCCAGTGACGTTCACTCGGGTCCAGCTCGCTGACCACGACGACGACCACATGCTTGCCTTGCCGAACGTCAGTGTACCACCGAGAGAACAACTTCGCACTGCCAAACCGAACACTCCGGCGGACCTGATCGGGTTGGGCCAAGGTTTCCGCAATCCGCTGTCGGTGGTCCGGCAGCAGATCGGGATGTCGCTCCGCGATGTGCCGCTCCCGCTCGTCCGTCAGCTCTACCTCACCGTTGAGGTACGGGCAAGGATATCGGGTCATCGCGCTCCTCCATTCCGCACGGAGTCCTGGGTGCGCCTAGAC
>CAZXPE010000018.1:0-20880 GCA_964642915.1 uncultured bacterium
GAACTACAGTGACGACATCGCGATCACCGAGAAGTCCAGCGAGGGGGCGGACGGCGTCGGGGTGGCGGAGATGGCCCAACGCCAGGATCGCGGCTTGGCGGAGGAGCGGGTCGGAGCGCTCACCGATCAGAGCTACGAGAGGCGCCACTCCCCGCGGATCGCCAAGCTTTCCGATTGCGAGCGCCGCCGCTCTGCGGGGCAGCGGCTCGCGCTCTCCCGCGAGGGCCGCGATCAGGACAGGCGCCGCTTCGGGATCACCGAGCTGACCAAGGCCCTGGAAGATCGCCGCGCGGCTCTCAGGAGCCGTCTCGCTCTGGAGGCGGCCGGCAAGAAGCGCCCTGGCGCCGGGAGGTTTGAGCCGTCCCGTCGCCTGGGCAGCGCGGGCGCGCACCTCACGGGCTGGATCTGAAGCGAGCGCTGCCGCCACAGCTTCGGCTGCCGATGACCCGCCGATGTCACCCAGCACATCAATGATCTGGCCCCTGACCTTTGCCGAGTGCTCCCGCTCGAGCCGTGAGATGAGACGGCCTACGGGCACGCCCTCCCCGATCGCGCCGAGGGCCTCCACCGCTTCAACCTTGACGCCTTCCAGCTCATCCTCGCGTTCGACCAGGTCGAGAAGAGGCAGGACCGCTGACGGCTCTCGTCTGATCCCGAGCGATGTGGCCGCGCCGAGCCGGTGCTGGGGGTCGGGGCTTTTGAGGAGGGCGAGGAGCTGATCGAGACCGATCGCGAAATGAGGAAAGCCGTTGGCGAGCGCCTGAGAGGCCAGTAAGAGACCTCCCAGGAGAACAACTGCCAGGGTCAAGGCGCGCGGCGTTGACATCTTCGCGGCTATTGTGCCACGATGTTGGCGCTCCACCAACTCTCTCACTATGGAGGACTCGATGGGAGCTGAAGCGCGGCTGAGAGAACTCGGGATCGCGTTGCCCTCCTCCCCTGCCCCAGTCGCCAACTACGTCCCTGCCGTCCGCGCGGGGAACTTTCTGTTCCTCTCGGGACACGGACCGATCCGCGACGGGAAAGCAACCGTCCGGGGCAAGCTGGGGAAGGAATTCTCGGTGCAGGACGGTTACAAAATAGCTCGCGAGGTGGGGTTAAATCTCCTTGCGTCGGCGCGGACCGCCCTCGGGAGCCTTGACAAGGTCAGGCGCGTGGTGAAGGTGCTCGGCATGGTGGCTTCCGCCGAGGGGTTCACCGACCAGCCGAAGGTCCTCAACGGCTGCTCTGACCTGATGGTGGAGGTCTTTGGAGAGGCTGGTCGCCACGCTCGCTCAGCCGTCGGGATGGCAGAGCTGCCGCTGGGAATACCCGTCGAGATCGAAATGATCCTAGAAGTGGAGGAGTGAGGGGATGGCCTGCAGGGCTTCTCCGATGCGGGGGCCATACCAGCAAAAGAGCTTGCCGTCCACCAGATGGATCCTGCCGTCCCTCACAGCCGGCACGTCGGGATAACGATCGAAATCCTCGACGTGCGCTTTCCTGAAGCGGTACGGCTCGTCGGGGAGGATAATCACTTCCGGCCGCGCCGCGGCCATCTCGTCCAGGGTTACCTCGGGGTAGCGCTCAGGCCTGTCGGCAAAGACGTTGCTGCCGCCGCAGACGGACAGCACATCGTGGATGTATGTGTCGCGGTTGATCGTCATGTACGGGTTGCGCCAGACAGGGTAGAAGACCTGAGCAGGGCGCCAGGTTTTTGAAAGGTTCACGGCCTGGCGGTAGAGAGGCTCGATTTCCTGGATTATAGCCTCGGCGCGATCTTCCGCCCCCGTCATCATTCCCAGCTCCCTTATCATCTCAATCCCTTCTCTCACCGTCCGGGGGTAGGTGACAAAGACCGGGATCCCCCGCTCCCTGAGCTGCTCCACGTGCTCCTTTGAATTCTCCTCGGCGTTTGCTACGACGAGATCGGGTTCGAGCGAGCGGATCAGGTCGAGCTTCGGGTCTTTCGGGCCGCCGACCTTGATCTTCGACGCCACGCCCTCGAGGGGCTCAGAGCAGTAGGCCGTGACACCGACGATTGAACCACCCAGGCCGAGCGTAAAAAGGGTTTCCGTAACTGAGGGAACGAGCGAGACAATCCTCCGAGGTGATCGCGCCACGGCCCACCTGTATCACAACCCGCCGGAACCGGTCAAGGTCACGGCGCCTTGTGCCACGTTCCGCCCGGTGTTAGCATGAAATAATCGTGAAGAATTTTGAGATCGCCAAGCTCTTCCACGAAATGGCTGACCTTCTTGAGATCAAGGGCGAGAACGTCTTCCGCGTCCGCGCCTACCAGCGGGCCGCCCAGAACCTGGAGTCTCTGGCAGAGGACGTGGCCGGCGTCGCCGAGCGCGGGGAGCTGACCAAGATACCCGGCATCGGCAAAGACCTGGCGGCCAAGATTCAGGAGTTTCTCTCGGGAGGGACGATCGCCGATCTCGAAGCCATGAGAAAAGAGGTGCCTACCGGCCTTCTCACGCTTCTCGGGATCCGCGGGCTCGGCCCGAAGACAGCGAGGCTCCTCTATGACCGCCTGGGCGTGGAGAGCGTGGAGAGGCTTGAAGCGCTCGCGCTCTCGGGAGAGATCCTCAAGGTCCCCGGCATCAGGGAGAAAACAAGGGAGAACGTCCTGAAGGGAATCGCCACATGGAAGGCCGGCAGGTCGAGAATGCCTCTCGGCAAGGCGCTCGCCGTAGCCCGCGACGTGATAGAAGCGCTTCGGGGCCAGGGCGGCGTCACCGAGATCGACGCGGCGGGCTCAATCCGCAGGCGCCGGGAAACTGCCGGCGACATCGACATCCTGGCGACCTCGCCGGACCCTCCGAAGGTCATCGAAACGTTCGTTAGGCTCCATTCGGTGCGGGAGATCCTGGCCCACGGGGACACGAAAGCCTCGGTCAGCCACAGCGAGGGAATCCAGATCGGCCTTCGCGTGGTGGAGCCCGATTCCTTCGGGGCGGCGCTTCAGTATTTCACCGGATCGAAGGACCACAACGTCCGCCTGAGAGAGCTTGCCCAGCGCAAGGGGCTTCGGATCAACGAGTACGGCGTATTCAAGGAAAAAAACGGGACGCGGGTGGCCGGCTCGACCGAAGAGGAGGTGTACCGCGCGGTGGGCCTTCCCTGGATCCCTCCCGAGCTCAGGGAGAACGCGGGAGAGATCGAGGCGGCCCTCGCGGGAACGCTGCCCGCGCTTGTGGAACTCGGCGACATCAGGGGAGACCTCCACGCCCACACAGATTGGTCGGACGGCCACTACTCGCTCGAAAAGCTCGTCGAGGCGGCGGAGTCCCGAGGCTACGAGTACATCCTCGTCTCGGATCATTCGAAGTCGGCAACAGTTGCCGGCGGACTCACCGCCGACAGGCTGCGGGAGCAGGCGCGAACGATCCGCGAGCTTCAGAAGAGGCACGCCATTCGGATCCTGGCGGGAGTCGAGTGCGACATCCTGGCCGATGGCCGGATGGACTTCCCCGATGATCTACTGGAGGATCTGGACGTGGTGCTGGCGGCGGTCCACTCCCGCTTCACTCAGTCGCGACCCGAGATGACGGCGCGGATCGTCAAGGCGCTGGGGAACCCTTACGTTCACATCCTGGTCCATCCCACCGGCCGTCTGATCGGCGAGCGTGATCCATACGACGTGGATCTGGAGCAGGTATTTGCTGCGGCCAGGAAACACGGCAAGGCGATCGAGATCAACGCGGCCCCCCAGCGCCTTGACCTGAAGGACGTCCAGGCCAGGCGCGCCGTGGAGCTTGGGGTCTCCGTCGCAATCAACACCGACACTCACTACCTCGACAACATGGAACACATGGCGCTCGGAGTCGCCACGGCCAGGCGCGCGTGGATCACCGCGCCCCGGGTCGTAAATACCCTGCCCCTCCGGAGGCTCCTGGCGTGGGCCCGGAAAGGGGTGTAGACTGGCTCGCACATGCCTGGCGCCTCTGCCCCGGCAAATTTGGAGGAACAATGAGAGTCGCTGCGATGGTCCTCGCTATCACGCTCGCGCTCGGCGTCGCCCCGGCCTTATCTCAGGACAAGCCCGAAGGTCCAGTCATCGGGAACGGCTCGAAGGTCCGGATCGAGTACACGCTGAAGGACGACGCGGGTGACGTGCTTGATTCCAACAGGGGGCGGGACGCCCTCACCTATACGCACGGGGAGCGCCATATCATCCCTGGCCTCGAGCAAGCCCTGATGGGAATGCGGGCCGGAGAGGAGAAGCGCGTGACCGTGAAGCCCGAGGACGCCTACGGCGCGGAAGACCCCGCAGCCGTGGCCGAGGTGCCCAAGGAGTCCATTCCCGCCGACGCCCTCAAGGTGGGGACGAGACTCGTGGGCCGGAGCCAGAGCGGCGAGACCAGGTTCGTGAGAGTGAAGGAGATCAAAGAGAAGACGGTCGTCCTGGACCTGAACCACCCTCTGGCCGGGAAGACCCTCCACTTTGACGTGAAGGTGCTCGGCGTCGAGCCGTCGGAGAAATAGCCCGCGCTGAAGGATCGGACCATGATCGACTTCAGCCTCTCTCCTGAGATGGAGCAGATCCGCAAGGTGACGGCCAGCTTCATGGAGAAGCACGTCTATCCGGTTGAGCGGGAGATCGGCGAGGACGGTTTTCTCCCCGCTGACCTCCTCAAGTCTCTCCAGGGCAAGGTGAAAGAGCTGGGGCTCTGGGCCCCTCACATGCCCGAGGAGGTCGGAGGAATGGGGATCGGCGTCGTGGGCCTCGCCCTGATGAACGAGATCATCGGCCGAAGCCCCGTCGGTCCAATCATCTTCGGCTGCCAGGCGCCCGACGCCGGCAACTCGGAGATCCTCCATCTCTTCGGCACAGAGGAGCAGAAGAAGAGATACCTCCTCCCCAACGTGGCCGGGGAGGTTCGCTCGTGCTTCGCCATGACCGAGCCAGAGGTTTCCGGCGCTGATCCGACGAACCTCCAGACCACCGCTGTCCTCGACGGCGACCAATGGGTTGTGAACGGCCACAAGTGGTTCATCACCGGCGCCATCGGGGCGGCGTTCGCTATCACGATGGCCAAGACCGAGCCGGGCGCGCCGCCGCGCAAGCGCTTCAGCACGATCATCGTCCCTGCCGACGCGCCGGGATTCGCCATCGTCAGAGCGGTTCCCGTCATGGGACATTCCGGGGGAGGCGGGCATTGCGAGATCCGCTTCGAGAACTGCCGCGTCCCCGCCGGGAACCTTCTCGGCGCGCGCGGGGCCGGCTTCGCCATCGCCCAGGCGCGGCTCGGCCCCGGGCGCATCCAGCACTGCATGCGCTGGCTCGGCGTCGCCCAGAGGAGCTTCGAGCTGATGTGCCGACACGCGGTGAACCGCGAGGCGTTTGGAACCACGCTCGCCGAAAAGCAGACGATCCAGAACTGGATCGCCGACTCGAAGGCCGAGATCGACGCCGCGCGGCTCATGACGCTCCACGCCGCATGGAAGATGGACCAGAAGATAGACGCCCGCCTTGAGATCTCGCTGATCAAGTTCTTCGGGGCGAAGGTGCTGCACGACGTGATCGACCGGGCAATCCAGGTCCACGGAGCCATGGGGATCTCAGGCGACACCCCGTTGGAGCAGTTCTACCGCGAGGCGCGCGCAGCCAGGATCTACGACGGCCCCGACGAGGTGCACCGGATGGTCGTGGCGCGAAGGATACTCACGGATTTCACTCCCGAGCGCTGACGCTGTGCCGATCACTCTGGAGGATACGGCGCCGGTCCGCCACGACGAGCGGTTCGACGAGGAAGAGCTGGCCCGCTATCTCCGAGGGCGCCTCCCCGGCACTGAGGGTCCGCTCAGCGTTGAGCAGTTCCCCGGAGGGCACTCGAACCTCACCTATCTCCTCCGCTTCGGCGACAGTGAGTTCGTCATGCGCCGGCCGCCTCTCGGCCCGGTGGCACCCACGGCCCACGATATGACCCGCGAGCACCGGGTGCTCAGCGCGCTCTGGCCAGTCTTCCCCCCTGCTCCCAGAACCTATCTCCTCTGCGAGGACACGAAGGTGATCGGAGCGCCGTTCTACGTGATGGAGAGGCGCCGGGGGATCGTCATCCGCCGCGAGTGGCCGAAGGAGCTCGGCAACGACCCTGCGGTCCGCCGCAGGATCAGCGAAGCCATCGTGGATCTCATGGTGGCCCTCCACGCGGTGGACTACGTTGCCGTCGGGCTGGGGAACCTGGGAAAGCCGGAAGGGTACATGCAGCGCCAGGTCAAAGGATGGACCGAGCGCTGGGAGCGGGCCAAGGACCGCGAGATCCCGGCCATCACAAGCGTTGCCGAGTGGCTCGCCGGGCGCGTTCCTGAGCTTGCCGGGGCCACCCTGGTCCACGGCGACCTTAAGCTCGACAACGCGCTCCTCGACCCCGCGGTTCCCGGTCGCGTTGTGGCGCTCCTCGACTGGGAGCTGTGCACGACGGGCGACCCGCTGGCTGACATGGGAGTGCTCCTCTGCTACTGGCCCGAGGCTGGAGACCCCGAAGCGCGTCGGGAAACAATCAGCCCGGTGACAGCGGGAGCAGGGTGGCACACGAGGGCAGAACTGGTTGCCCGCTACGCCGAGAGGACAGGCAGGGACGTGTCGAAGATCGCCTTCTACGAGACCTTCGCCCTCTTCAAAGTGGCTGTGGTGATCCAGCAGATCTACATCAGGTGGAAGAGAGGCCAGACCAAAGACGAGCGCTTCGCTGCTTTCGGACCGAGGGTGGACGGCCTGGCCGAAGCCGCCCTCGATCTCGCCGCGAAGTCCGGCCTCTAAGCAACGGGGATCGGAGCGCCGGATCTGAGGGCGGCGAGAAGGTCCGGGCTCAGGGTGCCGGCGCAGACCTCTTCAACAGGGCCCTTGAGGCGGATGGACCAATCTGGACGGACCTCGACGACAAGCTCACCGCCGGGCATCGTCACCGTGATCTGTCCCTGATCGCAGTAGCCGTTTCTGACAGCGGCGCAGGCGACGGCGCAGGAGCTTGACCCCGACGCCAGCGTGTAGCCTGCCCCTCGCTCCCAGATCAGGATCGCCACCCGATCCCTCCCATCCACCCTGGCGAACTGAACGTTCGTCCGGTTGGGAAATGACGGATGACTTTCGATCAGCGGGCCCAGCCGTCTCACCTCTCCCTCATCCAGCTTTTGGGTAAAGACCACGCAGTGAGGGTTGCCGACAGAGAGAGCCGTGACCGTGAGGAGCCTGCCTTCGACCCGGAGCGGGACTCCCACGGCCTCGCCCTCGCCGCCGTGCATCGGAATCTCGGGAGCCATAAAGGTCGCCCGTCCCATCTCAACGGTCACCAGAGAAACTTTCCCGCCCTCGACGCGGCACTGGCACTCAACGATCCCCCCCGCCGTCTCGACAGTGAAGGAGGTTTTCCCGGTGTCGCCGTGATCGTAGAGATACTTGGCGAATATCCTGAGCCCGTTCCCGCTCTTCTCCGCCTCGCTCCCGTCGGGGTTGAAGATCCTCACGCCGAAGTCGGCTTTGTGCGACGACACGAGAAGCAGGATCCCGTCCGATCCGATCCCCCAGTTTCGATGGCAAATCCGCCTGATCGCGGGAGGCGTAAGGGGAAAGTTGACTTCGTCCTGTCTCAGGACGATGTAATCGTTGCCGAGCCCGTGACCCTTTACGAAGCTGGTCACGCCGCCCTCTCCCGGCTGAGCCTGGCCGAGACCCAGTCGCGCATCCTCTCTCGCCAGCTCCGCACGTCGCACGGAAGGCGGTGGCCGTACTTCTTGACGAACCGGTCGAGCACCTCCTGGCGCAGAGCGAGATCGCCGCGCTCGATGTCGGGACGCCCGGAAAAGCCGCGGGCGCGCGTGCCCCCTCCGCGGTGGCAAAAAGGGGCATACACAGCGAGGCACCGCCTGCCCGTCTCCCGGACGGCAAAAGACAGGTCCCGGTCGAGGCCGTGGTAGAAGCCGTACCCCTCGTCGAACCCGCCGACCGCCTCCATCAGATCGCGCCTGAGGCACATGCAGACAGAGTCAACGACGGAGACCTCTTCCCAGGGTGGGCGCACCGTGGGGCCCTCGGCAAGGCTGTGGACGATCGTGCGGCCGACGTACCGCCCGTTCCTCCGGAGCCGCTTGACGCCATAGAGCCCGGCGAGGCCAGCGCGTTCCACCTCAAGGGCCGCGAGCAGCCGCGCGAGCCAGGTTGGCTCCAGCATTTCCGTGTCGTTATGGAGAACGCAGATGAACTCGGTCTCGCCGCGCCGCCACGCGCGGTTGAGCGTGGCGATGACAGGCTGGTTCTCCGCGTTGCGCTGGAAGCTCAGCGGAAAGGGGTAATCGAACCGCTCGAAGAACACCCGCGTCCCGTCCGTCGAGCCGTTGTCGATCACGACGAGCTTGAACGGTTCGGTGGTGGCGAGCAGGCTCTCCATGCACGCGCGCGTGAGCGCGAGCTGATTGTACACGGACATCACGAGTGTGACCCGCGCAGCCATTTGCCGAACCCGGCCCCTTGCGTCTACCGACGGTCGATCGGAACGTACACGGCGCTCGTGGGGCCGGTGTACTCCGACCTCGGGCGGATCAGCCGATTGTGGCTGTGCTGCTCCAGGATGTGGGCGGCCCACCCGGAGATGCGGCTCATGGCGAAGATCGGCGTGAAGAGGTCGGTCGGAATCCCCATGGCCGCGTAACAGGCGCCTGAGTGGAGGTCCACGTTCGGGTAGATCTGCTTGACCTCGATCATGACACGCGCCACCGTGCTGAGGATCTCGACGTGAGCCGTGTTTCCGGCCTGCTGCCCCAGCTCCGTCGCCAGCCGGCGCAGGTGCTTGGCCCGCGGGTCCTCTATGTGATGGTAGACCCGGTGTCCGAACCCCATGACCCTCACCTTGTCGGCCAGCGCCTTCCTGATCCACTCCTCAGCCCTGGCCGGGTCACCGATCCGTTCCACCATCGGCATCACCTGCTCGTTGGCGCCTCCGTGGAGCGGCCCCTTCAGCGTGCCGATCGCCGAGGTGACGGCCGAGTGGATGTCGGAGAGGGTGGCCGCTGTCACGCGGGCGGCGAACGTGGATGCGTTGAACTCGTGGTCCGCGTGAAGCACCAGCGCCACGTCGAACGCATTGGAGGCGAGGTCGCCGGGCTTCTTCCCCGAGAGCATGTAGAGGAAGTTGGCGGCCAGAGAAAGCCGGGGATTCGGTGGAACGGGAGCCTTCCCTCTGCGGATCCGGTCCCAGGCCGCCACCACTGTCGGAAGCTGGGCTGTGAGGCGAGTCGCCTTTCTCAAGGTGGCCTCGCGGGAGTTGTCGCCGGCGTCCGGGTCAAACGCTGAGAGGGCGGAAACCGCAGTGCGGAGCATGTCCATAGGAGGCGTCTTGCGGGGGAGGTCTTTGAGGAGTCTGAAGAGCTTGGAGGGGAGGCGTCGTGAGGCCGCCAGGGTCTTTGTGTGGGCCGCAAGCTCCTTCTGGGATGGGAGGGCTCCGTACCAGAGGAGATAGACCACCTCCTCAAACGTGGAGTGCCCGACCAGGTCGTCGATATTGAACCCTCTGTAAATGAGCCTCCCTTGCTCTCCGTCTATGAAACAGATCTCAGAGCTGGAGACCACCACGTCCTCGAGTCCGGCCTTGGGGAGAGTCGTCATAACTCCTCCTGATCTCGAATATGAATTTGCGTTATGTTTACCATAACCCTGCCTCATCTTCAAGAGTTCGCTCGCAGCTCTTTCTTCAGGATCTTTCCTGTGGGGCTCTTGGGCAGGGTCGCCACGAACTCGACCGCCTCGGGGACCTTGTACGAGGCTATCCGCTCCTTGCAGAGCGATTTCAGGGCCTCGATGTCGGCTGTCATTCCTTCTCTGAGGACGACGAACGCCTTGACGGTCTCGCCCTTCACCGGGTGAGGCGCCCCCACAACCGCGGCTTCCTTCACCGCCGGATGGCGGAAGAGAACCTCCTCCACCTCCCGGGGAAAGACCTTGAACCCGGAGACGTTGATCATGTCCTTGACGCGGTCCACGACGTAAAAATATCCGTCCGCGTCACGGCAGCCGATGTCGCCGGAATGGAGCCAGCCGTTCCTAACCGCCTGGGCTGTCGCCTCGGGGTTCCCGAAGTAGCCCTTCATCACGTTGGGGCCCTTGATGAGGATCTCGCCCAGCTCCCCATCCGGAAGCTCGCGGCCGGCCTCGTCAACGACCTTCATCTCCACGTTCTCTATCGGAGTCCCCACCGATCCCGGCCGGAACGCTGTCTCGTGGTTGTAGGACGCGAACGGCGAGGACTCGGTGAGGCCGTACCCCTGGTGGATCTGGATCCCGACGCGCTCGAACCACCGCTGCTCAACGTCTCGGGGGAGCATGGCGGCGGCAGAGAAGGCCAGGCGGAGCGAGGAGAAGTCGCAGGCGCCCGTGTCGGCCGCCAGGATCAGGATGTACATAGTCGGAACGGCGTAGAGCAGCGTGATCCTCTCCCGGCCGACGGCCGAGAGGAAATCCTCCAGGATGAAGCGCTCCTGGAGAACCAGCGTCCCGCCGGCGCTCACCAGCGCGTTCATGATGAAGTTCTGGCCGAAGCAGTGAAAGAGCGGGAGCGCGCAGAGACCCCGGTCCCCGGTGGTCATTCTGAGGTGGTGGTTCGTGGCGTTGACGTTCGAGACGATGTTGGCGTGGGTGAGCATCACCCCTTTAGGTTTCCCCGTGGTCGCGGAGGTGTATAGGATCGCCGCCGTCTCTTCGCGGTCCACCTCAAGGGCGCTGAGCGCCGGGTCGCCCCTCAGAGAGGAGAACTCCACGTCGGCCTCGGCCTTCGAGCCCACGCGGATCACGTGACTGACAGACGGGACCTCTGACCGGGGCGGGAGGTTTCCGGCCACTGGATCAGCCGTCACCACTGCTGCCACGGCCCCATCCCGGCAGATGTAAGCGATCTCATCAGCCTTGTAAGTCACGTTGAGAGAGAGGGGAACCGCTCCGATCTTGAGCGCGGCGTAATAGGTCAGGACGAACTCAGGCCAGTTCGGGAGGTGGAGCCCTATCCGCTCCCCGGGCTTGAGCCCCAGCGCCGAGAGCCCGGAAGCCAGCGCCGACGCCTCCCGGTCCAGCTCACGATAGGTCCAGCGGCGATCCTTGAAGACGAGCGCCGTTAGGTCGGGAAAGTGGAAGGCCGACCGCTCCAGAAACCGGGCGACGTTCATGCGCGTGCCTCTCTCAAATCCGTTTGTCGCTCCCGCCGAGCAGCGAGCGAAGGAAATGATACATGGCGAACGCCTCCAGCGCAAAGGGCGGAAATCCGAGGTATCCCAGGAGCGGCATCTCGAAAAGCTTGACCTCCCCCCAGTAGGGCAGAGTGTACGTCCACCTGGTGAGCGCCCGGTAGTTCCAGAACTCCCAGAGAAAGCCGCAAACGAGCCCGCCAACGAGGAGCGAAGCCAGGGTCCGGTAGTCGCCCTCTTCGGCTTCGCGGAGCCACGAGGGCGCCCCGCGCCCATAGTTGACCGGCTCCAGGAGAAGAGCCCACCCCACCCAGACGAGCGGAACGAGCCACGCCGAGACGGTGACAAGCGGCAGGATTACAGACACCGCCCCTGCCGCGACCACGACGCCTCGCTGCCGGGCAGAGAGGCGAAGCGGTCGCAGCCCCGCGGCCCTCGCGAAGAGGGTCGCCCTGAACAGCTCGGAGGTCAGGAAGAGCGCCGGGAAGATAGTCGCAAAGGCCCAGTCGTACCCCACCCGCCGGAGAAAGAGATTGGGGTCGAGGTTGTGGTACTGCCACCATAGTCCCCTGAGGTCCTCCCCTCCCCGCCAGAAGCGCGGCGCGTTGTACAGCTCGAAGAGCCACCAGCAACCGACCGACGCCGCCACCACCAGGCAGAACTCGACCCGCCTCGTCGTCAGCAACGACCCTCCCGTTCGCGCCGCCACGAGCCCGTCAACGAAGAGGACATACCCGGTCCAGACGATCGGTGTGAACCACTCTCCCACCAGGCGGTTGCCCACGAACAACAGAGCCTCGGCGGCGACAATGACCAGGAGGCCGGCGAATCCGTGAACCGGCACGGCGCGCTACGCCTTCAGCAACGAGCGCACCTCATCGACGACGGCCCGCCGCCACGCCAGGACATTCTGGGCGCGCAGCGCCCGGCGGACCTCGAGCATCTTCGCCTCGATCTCTTCCGTAACCTTGGGCGGCCGCTCGATGAAGCGCGCCAGCTCGTTCATTTTCTCGTCGAAGAACACGAAGACCGGGATCGACCGGAAGAGCCCCTTGTTCAGGTACTGGTCCATGAGATCGGGGTTCTGGTCGCGCAGGAAGACGCGCATCTCGACGCCGGGGACCCCCTCCACCAGCTTGGCCAGAGATGGAAAGTTGTAAAGGGCGTCCCCGCACCAGTCCTCGGTGATGACCAGGATGTTCAGTTTCCCGCCGAGCCGCTTGATCGCCTCGCGATCCTCCGGTTTGATCTCCACCTCGTCCAGGAACTTGACGAACGTTTCCTTGTTAGTCCCCATCTGGTCAAGGTACTGCTGGAAAGTCATTCCCTGCATGAACCTCTCTCGAGTGACCATTCTTCCCTCCCTCCGGCTTGTGTTATCGCATGGCGGCCAGGTCAACGCTGAACCTGGCCACGTTTCTGCCCTCGTGATCTCTGACGACCAGCGTGATCTTGCCGTTTGGGTCCAGATCGGCAACCGGAAACGAGAAGAGGCACCGCGCCAGATATCGGCCGTCCTCTTCCCGGCGGGCCGTCCTCTCGTTCTGGACGAACGACGCCTTGATCTCCTTCCCCCGGCTCGTGAGCACCGGCTGGAACCTGCTGGCGAAGTCTTCCCTGGGGCCCCGAAGCATGACCCAGAAGGAAAGCCTGTCGCGGCTCTCACGAAGCGCTCTTGCGACGTCACGCTGCCTGAGGGGCTCGTCTTTCAAGGCGGCGTTTCTGGCGATAAGCGCGAGACGGTGGAACGGCGTGACGACAGAGACGGACCTTCCGTCCGAGTTGACCACTTGCCACTCACGGCCAAACTCTTCAACGCCGGCGCTGCGCCCGCCCGCCAGGATCGCCTCGTCGATCTGCTGAGGGGTCAGTTGAAACGACGCGGCCCCGAGCGGCGCGCTGCCGAGCACGCAACCCATGAAGACGATCAGCCCGATATAATCGCGTCCGATCACGGTGCCGCGACTTTTCCCACGACCACGCGGGAAAAGGTCGAAGGGTCCAGGTAGCGAGCGGCGACCCGCTGGACGTCGGACGCCGTGACGCTCCCGATCCGCTCCTTGAAGCGGTCCGGGTAATCCAATCCCAGCCCCATCTCCTCCACGCTCACAAGAAGGCCTGCGATCTTGGAGGTGGTGTCTGTCCGGAGGGGAAAGCTCCCGATGAGGTACGCTTTCGCCATTGAAAGCTCCTCGGAGGACACCGGCTCCCGGCCCATCCGCGCCGCCTCGCCCTGAACCAATCTGAAAGCCTCCGACAACCTGTCATTCTTCGTCTGAAGGCCGATAGATAGCGACGACCCGTAGCGCCCGGGAGAGAGATGGCTGAAGACCGAGTAGGCCAGCCCTGCTTTCTCCCTCACCGTCGTGTAGAGGCGGGAGGCAGAGCCGCCCCCCAGGATGTAGCTGGCGACAACGAGAGCGTAGTAGTCCGGGTGGTCCTGGCCGACGGCAAGACGTCCCAGGTAGAGCGTCGCCTGGGTCAGCTCTCGCGTCACGTTCCGAGCCGATACGCCCGGATCAGCGGAGGCCCTCGGCGGGAGCGCCACGGGCGATGCCGGCCGCGCCCAGGAACCGAAGCGGCGGGCGACCTCGGTCCTGACCTCGTCCAGCTTCACATCGCCCGCCACCACGAGGATGACGGAGTCGGGGCGATAGTGGCTCCGGTGGAATCTGATCACGTCGTCCCGCGTCATCGCCCCGACAGACTCGACTGTCCCGGCGACTTGGTGGCCGTATGGGTGCCCTGGATACAACAGCTCGGAGAGGGCGCGGCTGGCGACCGTCTCCGGATCTTCCTCGGAGCGGCGGATCGCCGCCTGAATGATCTTTACCTCCCGTTCAAACTCTTCCCGGGGGAACGCAGGGGCCATAAGCGCCTCGGCGAGGAGATCGAAACCGAGCGAGAGGTTTTTCTTGAGGACAGAGAATGAGACGGTGGCGCCGTCGCGCCCGGCGCTCGCCTCCAGGCTCCCCCCCACGAACTCGATGGCCTCGTCTATCTGAGGAGCGGTGCGCGAGGCGGTCCCGCGCGTCAGGAGCTCAGCGGTAAGGTTGGCGAGTCCCGGCGACGCCGGAGGATCAAAGGCGGATCCCGCCCTGACGTAGGCCCGCGCCACCACGATGGGGATGGCTGGCCGCTCTGAGACCAGGAGCGTCAAACCATTAGGCAACACCTCTCGTGACGCATCGAGAGGCGCCGCCCACGCCGGCCAGGCGCCAAGGACGACCGCTAACGTCAGAACAGTTAATCGTCGCGCCATGACTCTCTCTCAGTCCAGTTGTTTTCTGAATCGCAGCACACTTAACGTGAACATCGCCGCCCCGAACACGACGAGCGGAAGAAGGTTCGGCCATAGGTGCTCCAGCCCGACCCCCTTCAGCACGATCCCGCGGACGATCCTCAAATAATACGTCAGGGGAATGATGGCGGCCAGATACTGGGCGCCCTCCGGCATCCCCTCGATGGGAAAGAGAAGTCCCGAGAGGTAAATTGAGGGGAGGAACGTAAGAAACGCGAGCTGCATGGCCTGGGGAACCGTCTTGGCGACCGTGGAAACGAAGATGCCTATCCCCAGCGTTCCCATCATGAAAACGAGCGAGAGGGCGTAAAGGAGAGGAATGCTCCCGCGGATGGGAACGTCAAAGAAGACGCGCGCGACGGTCAGGGCGAGGGTGATCTGGCCGTAGGCCACAAGCAGGTTCGGGATGATCTTGCCGAGCAGAAGCTCCCAGCGCCTGATGGGGCTCACTATCAGCGCCTCAAGAGTCCCCTTCTCCCTCTCGCGCACGACAGTCATCGCCATGGCGGTGATCGTCGTCTGCATCAGGAGCGCCCCGATGAGTCCCGGAACGATGAAGATGGCGGAGACCATGTCCGGGTTATACCAGGCGCGGACGCGCAGGTCCACCGGGGGCTCGTCCTGGCGCAGGATGGAGGTCGTCCCGGCGTGTCTGGTCAGGATCTCGATGGAGCGCTGGAGCCCGAGGGACGTGGCCGAATTGACCGCCGAGGTGGCCACCAGCGGGTCGGAAGCGTCCACGATCACCTGGACCCTGACGGCCTGGCGGGAGAGCTGCCTGGCGTAGTCGGGTGGGATCACCACACCGACCTTGGCCTTCCCCCGGTCTATCAGGCGGGTCAACTCAGCGTGGCTCCCGGCCCAGCGCGTCACTCTGAAGTACTGGCTGTTTTCCATGGCCTCCACGAGCATCCGCGCCTCTACGCTCCCCGACTGGTCCCAGACCACGGTCGGGATGTGCTTCACGTCGGTATTTATTGCCCAGCCGAAGATGAAGAGCATGAGCACCGGGACGAAAAGCGCCAGCGTCACCGCAAGCGCGTCACGGCGGAGATGAATGAACTCCTTGGCGATCATCCCGAGAAGCCTCGATCCCATCTTCAAACCGCCTTCAGTTGCTCGCGGAGCCTCCCCTTCCTATCCTTGTCCACGAACGAGACGAAGATGTCCTCCACGGATGGCTCCACGTCGTGAGCCCACTTCACCTCCACGTCGTGGCCGCGCAGGTGAAGCGCCACGTCGGCCGCGGTCGTCGTCTGGTCAGCTAAAATCACCCGAAGCCGGCTTCCCACGCGGACCACTTCCTCCACGGCCTCCCACTCTTCGAGCAGGTTGGCGGCCCGGTTGATCCCGTCCACACCCACCTCGACCACTGATTTCCCGAAAGCCGCGCTCTTGATCGCTTCCGGGCTGCCCTGGGCAATGAGCTTCCCCTCGTAGATGAACCCGAGGGTGTCGCACAGCTCGGCTTCGTCCATGTAATGGGTGGTCATTAGAACCGTGGTTCCCGATTCGGTGAGCCGCCTGATGAGCCCCCAGAAATTGCGCCGTGAAACAGGGTCAACCCCGGCAGTCGGCTCGTCCAGGAAGATGAGGCGGGGGCCATGGACCAGAGCGCACGCCAGTGCGAGCCTCTGGCGGTAGCCGCCCGAGAGGTGCCCGGCCCGCACCTTCTCGTGCCCGCTCAGGTCGGCGAGACGCACCATCTGGGCGATGCGCCCGGGCCGCTCGGCGCGCGGCACCATGTAGACGCGGGAGTAGAACGTCAGGTTTTCTTCCGAGGTGAGGTCATCGTAGAGGGAGAACTTCTGCGACATGTACCCGACGGCCGACTTGACCCTCTCCGGCTCTTTGAGGAGGTCGATCCCCAGCACTGCCCCCTCTCCTTCGTTCGGCCTCAAAATCCCGCAGAGCATCCGGAGGGTCGTCGACTTCCCTGCGCCGTTGGGGCCCAGAAAGCCGTATAGCTCTCCCGAGCGCACGGAGAGGTCAACGTGATCCACGGCGGTGAGCGCCCCGAACTGCTTTGTCAGCCCGCGGGTAACCACCGCGTATTCCCCCGCAGCGCTCATAATCTTATCTCAGCGTCGGCAGGCATGCCCGGCTTCAGCACCCCGCCTGAGCTGTCCACGGCGATCTTGATCCTGAAGACCAGGTTCACCCGCTCTTTCTGGGTCTGGACGTTCTTAGGGGTGAACTCGGCCTCGGAGGCGATCTCGGTGATCTTCCCCTCGAAGGTCCTTTCTTTGAAGGCGTCAACCGTGACCCTGGCTGCCTGGCCGACTTTGATCTTTGCGATCTCAATCTCGGGGACGTACGCCCGGACCCAGAGGTTCTTAGGATCCATCAACGTCAGGATCGGGACACCGGGGTTTGCGACCTCCCCCGGCTCCAGGTTCTTTCTCAGCACCACGCCGGAGATCGTTGAAGCTATCGTCATCTCTTTCAGCCGGCTCTCGGCCAGCGCGAAGGCGGCCCTGGCCTGGGCCACCTGAGAGCGCGCTGCCTCCACCTGGTGAGGTCGCGGGCCGGCAATCAGAAGGTCGAGGTGATCCTTCGCCGCCTTGAGCTGGGCGCGGGCGGCCTCCACTTGATGCGGGCGCGGGCCGGCAAGGAGCAGGCCCAGGTTTTCCCTGGCCGCCCGCTCCTGAGACACCGCCACATCATAGACCTGTTTTGCCCGATCCACTTCCTGGGCCGCCACCAGATCCTTACCGAACAACTCCTGAATGCGCCGATGGTCCTTCTCGGCAAGCTCCCTCGTGGCCTCGGCGCCTCGAAGGTTCTGCCTCGCCTGCTCGATCTCCTCGCGCCGGGAGCCGGCTATGAGGTCGTCGAGCTGAGCCTGAGCGCGCTCAACGGCGGAACGGGCCTCCTCGATCTCCTCCTTTCGCGATCCGGCCAGGAGGTCTCTGAGCTGTGCCTCGGCGTTCTTCACCGCCGCTTCGTTCCGCCGAAGCTCGGCGGACAGCTCTTCGCCGTCGAGGCGGACCAGGAGCTGGCCGACCGCCATGCGATCCCCTTCTCCAACGAGCAGCGCGGTGATTCGGCCTACGATCTTCGCGCTGACCTCCACCTGAGTGGCTTCGATAGTGCCCGTGACCTTGATGGAGGACGCCGGAGGAGCGTTTAAAAAACGAGCCCAATAGAAGGCAGCCGCCCCCCCTCCGAGGACAACCAGGAGAAGAACGCTCACCCGCGCAAGCCGGGGAGACACCGGGATCGCCATCACCGGATCCTCAGGGTTTTGAGGGCGGAGAGCCGGTATGAGAGATCGGGAGCAGAATCCCCACGTTCCGTCGCTCCGCTGAGAGATAGAGACGGCCAACGCGCTGGAGGTCCTGGGCGGTGACCCTCCGGATGCCGGGGACGAACCGTTCAATTGACTGCCACCCCGAGGTCAGCTCGAAGGTGGCCGAGAGACGCGCGCGGCTCCAAATCGAGTCCTGTCTGAAGACCAGCGACGCCTCTATCTGGTTCTTTGCCCGGTTCAGCTCCTCCTCCGAGACGGGTTCGGTCTTGATCCGCTCTATCTCCTCCATGAGCGCCTGCTCCACCGTCTCCACGCTCTGGCCCGGGAGCGGAGTGGCCCAGAACCAGAAGAGACCGGGGTCCTGAGAGAAGTACGGGTAGTCCCCTCCGGCGTTCAGGGCGAGCTTCTTTTCATAGACGAGCCGCCGGTAGAGGCGGGAGCGCCTCCCTTCGGACAGGACTGTGGAGAGCAGCTCCAGCGCGTGGGCGTCCTCAGAACGATAGTTCGGGACGTGATAGCCCGCGTATATGATCGGGAGCTGGGCCTCCTTCCTGACCGTCACCCGGCGCTCGCCGTTCTGCGGGGGCTCCACGGCCCGGACCGCCGGCGGCTCAGGCCCCCGCGGAATCGCCCCGAAGCGGCGCTTCACCTTCTCGAGCATCTCGGAAGCCCGGAAATCCCCCACGGCGACCAGCAGCGCGTTGTTCGGAACGTAGTACGCCCGATACCAGGCGCGGAGATCCTCGGCCGTGATCCGCTCGAGGTCCTCCATCCAGCCGATGATCGGCCACCGATAAGGGTGCGCCCTGAACGCGAGGGCCGAGACCTCCTCGCTCAGGAAGCCGCCGGGGTCGTCCTCGGTGCGCGTGCGCCGCTCCTCCATGACGACCCGGCGCTCAGATTCCACCTCCTTCGGGTCCAGGAGAAGGTGCGTCATCCTGTCGGCCTCCAGCTCGAGCACGAGGTCCGCCTTGTCGGCGGCGATGTTGACGAAGTAGGCCGTATGATCGTGGCTGGTGAAGGCGTTGTCGCGCCCGCCGGCGCGCTCGATGAGGGTGGCGTACATCCTGGGACCGTAGGCCGGGGTCCCCTTGAACATCATGTGTTCGAGGAGATGGGAGAGCCCGGTGGCTCCCGGCAACTCGTTTCTGGAACCGACCCTGTACCAGACCTGGATCGTAACGATGGGGCTCCGGTGATCCTCGATGAGCAGGACCTTGAGTCCGTTCTGGAGCGTGGATTCGACGACCGGCCCGGCGGCCGCCAAATCCGGAAACCAAAAGAAAAGGAAGAGCAGGAGGAAAACTTTCGCGGCTGTCATGGATCGCATCGAAGCGCGCTCGCGTCCATTATACCCGCTGCCTCTCGTGGATGCTATCAGGCCGCGCGGGCACTGATTCCGCTCTAGGAATGGAGAGGGCTTCCTCCACCAGCTCAACCAGCTCCTTTACCTGAATGCGCGCCTCGTTTCCCGTGGTCTTGATCGCGTCGCGGTACATGGTGGCATCCTTCGGGCACGCGACCACGAAATATCTCACGCCCGGGATCTCCAGGGCCTCGTGGATCCGCTGCTCGCTCGGAGTCTGCACCCCCGGCGTCCGGGTGTATCCCATCCAGATTCTGCCGCCCCCCGCGCCGCAGCAGAAGCTGTTCTGCCGATTCCTCCCCATCTCTACGAGGGTCAGCCCCAGGGCCCCCAGGATCTCGCGCGGGGCATCCGTGACCTCCGTGTAACGCGAGAGATGGCACGGATCATGATAGGTCACCACCCCCGTGAGCCGCCTGGCGACGGGCACCCGGCCCCGGGTCAAGAGCTCGGCCAACACTTCGGTGTAGTGGCGCACCCTGAAGACGCCCCCGAACTCCGGGTACTCGAATTTGAGCGTGTTGTACGAATGCGGATCGGTCGTCACGATCTCCTTGAACTGCGCCTTGCCGAGGACGGCCAGGTTCTTCTCGACGAGCAACTGGTAGAGCCCCTCCTCGCCCACTCGGCGCACGTCGTTGCCGGCGTTCCGCTCCCCGTCGTAGAGAATGCCGAAGTCGAGGCCCAGGCGCTGGAAGACGCGCGCCGCCGCCCGCGTCAGCTCCTGCAGGCTCGGGTCGTAGGAGGCGTAGTCCCCCACGAACCAGAGATATTCGACCGGTTCCTTCCGGGCGTCCTTGACCTTGAAGGGAAGCCCCTGGGTCCAGCGCCCCCGCATCCGTTCCGACTGGCCAAAGGAGTTGCCGTAGCGGCCGATCTTCTCCAGGACGGCCTGGAGGTTGGCGTCGAGAGTCCCGTCCCCCACCAGCCGCCGGCGCATCTGGACGATGAGGGGGACGTGCTCGATTCCGACGGGGCAGGCCTCGACGCAGGCCAGGCAGCTGGTACAGGCCCAGAGAGTCTCGGCTTTGATCATCCCGCCGGCCAGGACGCCACTGCCGTCCCGCACGGACGTCTCGTGGAGCCAGCTCGACCCCCCGAGGGTCGCCTCGGCGTGCTCGCGGAGCTCGAGGATCAGGTCGCGCGGCGAGAGCGGAGCCCCCGACGCCCGGGCGGGACAGGCCACGTGGCAGCGCCCGCACTTGGTGCAGGCGTCCAGATCCAGGAGCTCCTTCCACGTGAAATCTGCCAGGGTGGCGTAGCCCTGCGCCTCGGCTCCCTCCGGCACGCCCGGCAGTCGCTTGCCGGCCCGGTCGTCCTTGAAGAGGAGGTTGGCCATGTCCACGACGATGTGGATCGCCTTGGAGTACGGGATGTAGGCGACAAAGCCCAGGGCGAGGACCGCATGGACCCACCATCCCGCCAGGTGGAGCGGATTGGCGAGGGCCGTCACCCCCACCCAATCGAAGAGGTTCGCGAGCTGCCACCCCACCACCGACCACGGCTCGAACGGCGGACGATCGGCGGCGATCCGGAGCCCTTCCACCAGGAAGCCGGTCGCGCCGATCCAAAACAGGAGCCAGAGGAAGACCCGATCGTCGGCGACGTAGCCGCCCCGGTCATAGCTCGCGGCCGCGCGATCCGGACGGCTGTAGTCCAGGGCGATGGGCCTGAGCCACCAGCGGCGCGCCATCATCACCCCGAGCGCCACGATGAACGCCGCGCCGAACAGATCCAGGAGGATCGAGTACCACAGATAAAAGGTCCCCTTCCAGAACCGCCACTGTCTCTTATACACCATCT
>CAZXPE010000019.1:0-19657 GCA_964642915.1 uncultured bacterium
CCGGGATCACCCGGATCGAGGCCGGCCACGTCAGGCGGTCGATCCCGGCCATGTCGAGCGCGGGATAAGCGTCGTTCTCGCAGGCGAAGGCCAGGATCCTCGGCTTCTCTTCGTCGCCCTCAGGGACCTCGACGGCCTTGAGCATCCCCGCGACCATATCCACCGTGTAGTCGTCGAACGAGATGATCTGGACCGGGCAGGCCCCCATGCAGGTCCCGCAGCGGCGGCAGCGGTTGTTAACGACGAACGGCGTGTTCTTCTCCGGGGTCAGCTCGATGGCGCCGAACGGGCACTCCTGGCTGCAACGCCCGCACGCCGTGCACTTCTGGAGGAAGAAGCTCGGATACGAAAGGTCCTTGACGCGCGGGTGCACTGCCGCTCCGGCCGAGGAGAGGGCAATCGCCTGGATCGCCTTGAGAGCCGAGCCCGCGGCGTCATTCGCGCAGCCTGAGAGGTCCATCGCCTTCTTCACGCACCCGGCGGAGTAGATCCCTGTCCGCCTCGTCTCATACGGGAAGCAGAGATAGTTCGACTCGGCGAACCCGAACTTCGTCGCAGGAAGCCCCTTGCCCTGAAGGTACTCGAGGTTCAGGCCGTCAGACTCGACCCCGGCCGGCACCATCCCCGTGGCGAGCACCACGAGATCGGCAGCGATCTGCGCCGCTCCGCCTACCGCCGTCCCGTCCAGCTCCACGATGACGTTCTTCTGAGCGTCCTCTGTGACCGACTTGACCTCGGCTCGCATGAAAAGCACGCCGGGGTCTTCCTGGACCCGCTTGTAGAAATACTCGTACTGCCCCGGGGTCTGCATGTTCCGATAGACAAACTGGACGGTCGCGCCGGGGTTCAACTGCCTGACGTAAAGCGCTTGCTTCAGGGCGGTCAGACAGGTCACGTTAGAGCTGTAGGGGAAGTGCTCCTCGTCTGCGGCCCCGTCGCACAGCAGGATGGTCACCGTCCTGGCCGCCCGTCCGTCCGACGGGCGCTTGATGGCGCCCTTCGAGGCCATCTCCTCCAGGTCAACATTGGTCACCACGTTCTGGCAGCGTCCGAAGCCGTAATGCTCGAACTTCGCGGGGTCGTAAGGCTTCCAGCCCGTGGCCAGAACGATCGCCCCGGCGAGAAGGTTTTTCGCGCTCCCGTCAGCCTGAACGGAGACCTCGTACCGTCCGGGTTGCCCGGAGATCTTCGAAACAGTCGCCTGCTTGATGACCTCGATCCCGGCGTGCTTCTCGACCTCGCCGACAAGCGCCTCCACTCCGGTATCTTCAAGATCGCGGTACGGGTGGCGCTTGGGAAACTGCTTGTGGAGCTTCCTGGCGAATCCGCCGAGCGTCTGCTCCTTTTCGACGAGGACAACTCTATGGCCGGCCCTTGCGGCGTTGAGCGCGGCGTTGAGCCCCGTGACTCCGCCGCCCACCACGAGGACGGCCCTCTCGTTTGCCTCTGTAAACGGGGTCGGGAGCCGGAGCTTCTGGGTCCTGACGATCCCCATCCTGAGGGAGTCATTGGCGAGCGCTTGGGTTTCCTCGTGACCTGGCGCGTGACTCCACGCCACCTGCTCTCTGAGGTTCACCCGCTCTACGGTCGAGCCCTTGAACGAGAAGATGTCGGTGTTGACTCTTGAAGAGCAGGCCGCGATGACCACGGCGTTGACGCCATCATTCTCAACGTCGGCTCGGATCAACCCGCTGTCATCCAGGCAGAACGCCCCGGACGTCTTGACCACGGGAACGTGATACTCCTCGGTCGCGACCTGGGCCAGCTTGCCTGCATCGAGACATTCCCCTATCCCGCACCCGGTGCAGATATAGACGCCGATCTTCTTATCCATCACGCAGACCTGTTCGCCGCCATCTGGATTGTCTGAATGGCCCTGAGCGCCGCCGCAGTCGCGTCCTGCGTGCTCGTGGCCACGTCCATCGGGCCCCTGGCGCACCCCGCTGCCAGGATCCCCGGGGCGGGCGAATCGGAAACGACAAAATGATCCTGGTCGAAGCCGGCGGCGCACGCCGGCTTCCCGTTCGAAAGGCTCGAGACCATCCCGGTCGCCAGGACGACCAGGTCCACTTTCAGTTGGGTCTTCTCTGCCGAGAGAATGTCCTCAGCCTCGACCGTCAGGTCTTTCGTCGCCGGGTCCTCGATGATTCTCGCGACCTTTCCTTTCATGACCCGCACGTTTTCGTCGCCCTGGACCCGCCGCGAGAAAGCCTCGTAGGTGCCTGGCGCGCGCAGGTCGATGTAGAAAAGATACACCTTGGAGTCCGGGTTCTGCTGCCTCAGGTAGGTCACTTCCTTGAGGGAGGCCAGGCAGCAGATGGCAGAGCAATAGCCCAGGTGGTTCACGTCGCGGGAGCCGGCGCACTGAACGAAGGCGGCGCTCTCCACCGGCTTGCCGTCGGAGGGGCGGAGGATCTTACCCGCGGTGGGGCCATTGGGGGCCGCCAGCCGCTCCATCATGACGTTCGTGATGACGTTCGGGTAGGCGCCGCCGCCCAGGTTGTCCAGCCTGGCGCGGTCATACGGGTCCCACCCCGTGGCGATGATGACGGCCCCTACCTTCAGCGTCATCGTCTTTGGGGCCATAGTGAGGTCGATCGCGTCGTACCGGCAGGCCTCCACGCACTTCGCGCACCGGGTGAGCGGGCACGCCGAGCTGTCGATCGCGTACTTCATCGGAAACGCCATCTCGTGCGGAAGATAGATCGCCTTCGTTTTGTCCATTCCGAAGTTGAACGCGTTCGGCCGCTCGCTGGGACATGCCTCGACGCAGGCGCCGCAAGCGGTGCAGCGGTCGTTCACGTACCTCGGCTTGAGCCTGACCGTGACGTCAAAGTCGCCCGGCTGTCCCGACACCCTCTCGACCTCAGCAAGGGTGAAGACACGGATCCCCTGCTGCTTCTTGATTCGCTGAAAATTGATCTCGAGGCCGCAGTACGGCGGGCAGAGCTTCGGGAAGTATTTGTTGAGCTGGGCGACCCGGCCGCCCAGGTAGGGGTTTTTCTCGACGATGTAAACTTCGTAGCCGGTCTCAGCCGCTTCCACAGCGGCCGTGATTCCGGCGATCCCCCCTCCGACTACCAGGATGCTCCGGTGGACCGATGGAATAGTTTCCATTGCTGTAACTTCCCCTCACCCTACCCTCTCCCCCGTCTGGGGGAGAGGACGAAGGTGAGGGGGCATAAACTTACGGAATGTTACTAAGGAACGGTGTCTTCTCAAGCTGCCACTCGTCCTTGGCCGCGTTATATCGCGAGTTGACAAACACCTTCCAGTTCTGCTCGTCGATCTTCGGGAAGTCGGCGCGGTAGTAGTATCCGGGCCAGCGCGTCTCCTGCCTGAACAGGATGTGGCGCATGTGGGCCTCAGCGCACAGCGTGCGGTCCCAGACCTCCCAGCAGCGGAGCAGATCGTGGAGATCCCTGGCCGCCATCTTCTGGAGATCTTCTTTGAAGACCTTCATGCGCTCGAGCCCCCTCGTCAGCATCCCCTCTGTGGTGATGTACTGGGAGCCCTGGCCGGCCGAATATTCGTCCATGATCTTCTGGAGGCGATGGAGCGCCATCTTCGGGAAGAGGTAGTTGGGGTTGATGTCGTCCCTCGTCGAGGCGGTCTTTCCCTGCTCGTAGTTCTCAAACGGCTTCCAGATCGCCGCCTTGATGGACGCGACCTGGTCATCGCTGATCTTGGGTGACGGTGCGGCGTCGGTAATGTAGGCCACCGCAGCCTTGCCTGCCAGGCGCCCCTCGGTGTAGGAGCCTGAGGAAAACTTGTGGGCCGAGCCCCCCACGCCGTCGCCGGCAGCGAAGAGCCCTTTGACCGTGGTCATGCGGTTGTAGCCCCAGAAGTACTCCTTGGGGGCGACGTCCTCCGGCCCGCTGACCCAGGCGCCCGTCCCTGAGGCGTGGGAGCCCATCAGGTACGGCTCTGTCAGCACGATCTCCGAGGGCTGCTTGGCGGGGTCGATGTTGTCTGAGGCCCAGATCAAGGCCTGAGACATCGTCATGTCGAGGAAATCCTCCCAGGCGTCGGCTTCGATCTCGCGCATCTTCTTCGGGTCGTTCCCCACCTCCTGGTACATCTTCTGGAGCGCTTTGTCGGTCCTGAGGTAGAACGGCGCCCCCCCCGCCCTGAAGTCAGCCATCATCTGATGGTTTCTGAGAGGCGTCGGAATCGGCTTGCCGCTCCCATACGGCTCCCATTCCTTCAGGAGGTCCATCCACTTTTGCTCCACGCTTTCTCCCTTGGCGTTCTCAAGCACCGCCTTGAAGAGGAGGAACCACATCCCGACAGGGCCATAGCCGTCCTTGAAGCGGGCCACGACCAGCCGGTGCTCCATCTGGGTCATCGCGGCCCCCGCCTGCATCGCCAGGCTGTAGGCCGAGCCGGTGTTCCACGGGGCGTACCAGATCCTGCCCAGCCCCTCACCGTGAGCGTGGGGGCGGAAGACTCCAGTCGCTCCGCCCGCCGCGGCGATCACAGCCTTGGCCCTGAAGATGTAAATCTTGTTCTCGCGGACGCTGAAGCCCACCGCCCCGGCGACGCGGCTCGGATCGTTGGCGTCGAGCAGGAGGTGCGAGACGAAGATCCGCTCGTAGACGTTCCCCTCGCCGATGGCCATCTTTGCGGCCTCAGCCACGATCGGCTTGTAGGACTCGCCGTGGATCATGATCTGCCAGCGGCCTTCGCGCTTGTAGGTGCCGTCCGGGTTTTTGAAGATCGGGAGGCCCCACTCCTCGAAGAGGTGCACCGAGGAGTCCACGTGGCGGGCGATGTCATAGACCAGATCTTCGCGTGAGAGCCCCATGAGGTCCTGCCTGACGTAGTGGACGAAGTCCTCGGGCTTGTTCTGGTTCCAGCGCATGCCGAGATAGAGGTTAATGGCCGAGAGTCCCATGGCCACGGCGCCGCTCCTCTCGATGGAGGCCTTCTCGACGAGCACTGTCTTCAACCCCTTGGACTTGGCCCAGTACGCGGCCTCGAAGGCCGCGCCGCAGCCGGCCATTCCCCCGCCGAGGATCAATACATCGGTCTCAACGATTTCAGTCTGTGGCTGATCCATTGAATGTCACCTCGCTCGCTTGAAGGTTATTTTTTAGAAGGACTGGGCAGATCGGCCATCAGATACTTCGGCTCCCCGTAGAGAAGCTGGCTCCCCTTGAGCTGGTCAGCGGGGGGAGTGGGCGCCTCTTTGTAGGGCTCGATCGATCCCCAGGGGGTGGTCCGGATGGCAAACTTAAACCGCTTGGTCTCACCGCTCCGGTACTTCGCCGTCCACATGATGGAATCGGTGCCGCGCATCGGCTGGAGCATCGCCCCCAACGGCACCACGTCTGCGTAGCCGCGCATGGAGATGGCGCTCTGCGGGCACGTCTTCACGCAGGAGTAGCACTCCCAGCAGAGGTCCGGCTCCTGGTTGTACGCCTTGGTCATAGCGGCGTCGTACTTCATGAGGTCCTGGGGGCAGATGTACATGCAGGCGGTTCGCGCCAAGCCCCGGCATCCGTCGCACTTTTCAGGGTTCACATATGTCGGCATAAGCCTTCCTCCTGGTTGAGGTGGATTACTTTTCCCCCTTGGCGTACTTGTGGAGCTTGATCTCCACTTTCTCCTCAAGCGTCGCGTAATATTCTTTCAAAATCGCGAGCACCTCAGGCCGGCTGAAATGGTCCGGGACTTCCCCTCCCTCAGAAAGCGTCTTCCTCAGCATGGTTCCGCTGACAGCAACCCGGTCTTCCTTGCCGTGGGGGCACGTCTTCCCCGTCGCCATGCCATCGCACTTGAAGCAGTAGAAGGTCATGTCGATCTTCAGCGGCTGGAGCTTGAGCGCGCCCTTGGGGATCTCGCCGAAGATCTTCTGGGCGTCGAAGGGGCCGTAGTACTCCCCGACCCCGGCGTGGTCCCGGCCCACGATCAGATGGCTGCACCCGTAGTTCTGGCGGAAGACCGCGTGGAGCAGCGCCTCTCGCGGCCCGCCGTACCGCATCTCCATCGGGTACCCGGCCTGGATGCAGGTGTCCTTCACGAAATAGCCTTCCACCAGGGCGTTGATGGCCCTCACTCTCACTTCGGCGGGAATGTCCCCCGGCTTCAGCTTTCCGACAAGCTGGTGAATCAGCACGCCGTCGCAAATCTCCACGGCGATCTTCGCCAGATACTCGTGGGAGCGGTGCATAGGATTACGAAGCTGAAGGGCGGCTACCGTGCTCCACCCTTTCTCCTCGAAGATCTTCCGCGTCTCAGCCGGGCGCAGGTAAACGTCCTTGAACATCGTGGGGTAGTAGCTCTCGCTGAAGACCTTCACCGGGCCAGCCAGGTTCACCTCCCCCTGAGCCATGACCTTTGCCACGCCGGGGTGCTGCGTGTCGGTGGTGCGAAAAACCTTCTGGCATTCATGGGCCTTGTCGATCTTGTACTTCTCGCGGATGGTCATGCTCCCCATCAGCTCGCCGGTCTCTTCATCGACCAGCGCGATGGTTTGCCCCTTCCTGAGGCCGTCGGCCACGGCTTTAGTCGTGGACAGGGTTATGGGAATCGGCCAGAAGAGGCCGTCCGCCATCCGGTACTCGTCACAGACGCCCTTCCAGTCGTCATACCTCATGAACCCTTCGAGGGGCGTGAAGGCCCCGATCCCCATCATGATGAGATCGGAGGTCTCGCGGGAGGTCATAACAACCCGCTTGAGTTTCTTCGCCTTCTCCAGCTCTTGCTCCAGCTCCTTGCCGGTCAGGAGGAGGGGTTTCAGTTTCTTTTCTTTTCCGTGCGGGCTGGTGAGCGCCATATTCTTCACTCCTTGGCCATCGTTCCGGCCAGGTGCGCGCCGAGCTTCCTCAGCGCCTCGCCCCGGTGGCTCAGGGCGTCCTTCTCCTCGCCGGTCATCTCGGCGAAAGTGCGAGAATGCCCTTCGGGATAAAAAACCGGGTCATAGCCGAATCCGCCCGTCCCCCGGGGCTCGGTCCCGATGCGCCCCTCCGCGTGTCCCCGAAAGGTTTCGGCGGCGCCGTCGGGACGGGCGAGGGCGAGACAGCAGACAAACCGCGCCCCCCTGTCAGGATCGTGGAAAGAGCGCATCTCGTGAAGGAGCTTCTCAACGTTCTTTGCGTCGCTGCCGCCCGGCCCCGCGTAGCGGGCCGACCTCACTCCCGGCGCCCCGCCCAGCGCGTGCACTTCAAGCCCCGAATCGTCGGCGAGCGCCGTCCTTCCCGTCCATCGGGCGACGGACACCGCCTTCTTCACAGCGTTTTCCTCGAAGGTCAGACCGTCCTCCTCCACCTCGGGACAATCCGGAAAGTCAGCCAGCGTCGAAAGCGAAATCGCCAACCCCCTCATAATCCTCGCGACTTCCTCTATCTTCTTCTCATTTCTAGTCGCGAGGACGATCTCCAATGACCCTGCACCCGGTGCCGGCTACAATAGAAAGCCGGCCCTATAACGTCAAATTAAAAAAATTCATGGACGCATTAGGGGCGTTTATGATCGGCCGGAAAGGTCACCGGGGACTCCAGGGGGTACAGTTTCACGTAGTCGAGGAACGCCGTCGCGGCGCGGCTCTGTGAGTTCGAGCGGTGGTAGATGACTCTGAGGTCCCGGTTGAACCGGATGTCGCTGAACCTGGCCGCCCGGATGGTCCCGTGCCTCACCTCTTTCCTGACCGTCCACACCGACACGATGGCCACCCCCATCCCCTGCTCGACGGCCGTCTTGATCGCCTCGGTGTCGCCGAGCACCATCGTCACGTTCAGGTCGTGCATCGAGATGTGGTGCTCGTGGAGCCGCTTCTCCACGATCTGGCGGGTCCCCGACCCCACCTCCCTGACGATCAGCGGCTCGTGGGCCAGCTCGGTGATCGGGATGCTCTTGCGCTTCGACCAGGGATGATCGTGGGGCATGATCAGGACCAGCTCATCGGACGCCAGCTTTTCCACCACGAGATTTTCTTTCGACACGTCGCCTTCAACGAAGCCGAGGGTGATGTCTCCTGTGTGGAGCAGCTTCACCACCTCTTTGGTGTTCCCCACCTTGAGGTTGATGCGGACCTTCGGGTGCTGCTTCCGAAAGGCGACGATGACGTGGGGAAGAAGATAATTCCCCACGGTGCTGCTGGCCCCAATGGACAGCTCCTCTTTGATCTGGCCGATCAGAGCGCCCATCTCCTCTTCCATCTCTGCGGTGAGGGCGAGGATCCTCTTCGCATATGAATAGAGAAGCTCTCCCGACGGCGTCAGCTTCAGCACCTTATCTGAGCGGTCGAAGAGCCCGGTCTCGAAGCTTTTTTCCAACGCCTGGATCTGGAGGCTGACGGCCGGCTGGCTCAGGTTCAGAGTCCTCGAGGCCTCGGAAAAGCTCCGCGTCTCGGCGACGGCGCAGAAGACTTTGAGTTTGTGGGAATCCATTGCTACGTCGACGCCCGCGCGGACTCCAGGTGGGCCTTCATGGCGTCCAACCACGCCTGAAGCTCCGCGGTGAGCCTGGCGCCGAGCCGCCTCCGCTGAAGCCCTTGGAGCTCCGCCAGGAGCGGCCGAACAACGGGGAGGAAGCTCAAGAAACTTACAACCTGGATCTGGATCACCTTCACGTTGGGGTTGAGGGCGGCCTTCTTCCTCAAGTCACTGACAACTATTTTTCATGTCCTCGTGGGCAACGCAAATAAATAATACCAATGAATTCCATAAAGAAACCCTTATAAGATAGCCGCCTTACGGCCAAAGAGCCTTGGTGGTATGCTGGCCGCAGAGGATCGGGGTTAAGATGCTGAAACGAAAGGTCCGGAAAAGATTCCTCCTTCCCCCGGGCCTCCGAGGGTGGGGGATCCAAGCCGCCCTCGCGCTCCTCTTCGCCGCTTTGTCGCCCGCTTGGGCGGAATCGCCTCTTGAGCATTCGCCGCCTCAAGGGGATCGTTGGACCGTTCGCCGGTACAATCCCCCCCACTCTTCAGTCGCCTATGGCGGCGGCCTGTTCGTGGCAGTAGGAGAGGGACAGTCAATCTACACCTCGCTTGACGGGGTTCGGTGGGTGGCCAGGCCATCGGCAACACGAAACCATCTTTTCGGGGTGGCCTTCGGGAGGGAGACCTTTGCGGCAGTGGGGGGGAGAGGCACGATCCTGACGTCGGCGGACGGGACCCACTGGACGCCTCGGGAGTCGGGAAGCACCCGCCATTATTACGCGATCGCCTATGGCCACGGCTTATTCGTGGCCGTGGGGTACTGGGGCATCGTCCTGACCTCTCCAGACGGCATCACCTGGACTCGGCGGGGAGATGAAGGGCCGTCGGGGCGACATCTCTACGGGGTGACCTTCGGGAACGGGAAGTTCGTGGCGGTGGGGAGGAATGGGGTCGTGCTCACGAGCCCCGATGGCCTTGAGTGGAAGACGCACCAGACCGGAACCGCTTCGCCGCTGATCGGGGTGGCATACGGAGACGGGGTCTTCGTCGCCGTAGGCCCGGGGGGGAAGATGTTCACCTCTCCCGACGCGACGACTTGGGCCGAGCGAAAGTCAGGAGGAGAGAGCTTGCTGGGGGTGACGTTTGGGAATCAAACCTTTGTCGCCGTGGGCAGTCAGGGGGTCGTCTTCACCTCAGGAGATGGGAGCGAGTGGATGCGGCGATCCTCCGGAACCTCCAACCTCCTCAACGGGGTGACGTTCGGCAAGGGCGCCTTCGTCGCCGTCGGGAACGGCAACACAATCCTCACCTCAAAGGAGGGGGCACGGTGGAGCCTGGTAAGCCACGAGAGCACCAACTACCTCTACGGCGTGACGTCAGGGGACCAGACCCTCGTGGCAGTGGGCTCGAGCGGGACCATTCTCACCTCGCCCGACGGGGTCACCTGGACCGCCCGGAGTTCAAGGACGGACAGGTGGCTCAACGGCGTCACCTACGGCCGGAAGGCGTTCGTCGCTGTGGGCGGGAAGGGAACGATCCTCACCTCCCACGACGCCAGGAAATGGACGCCTCGAACATCAGGGGGTGAAATCTCTCTCCAGGGGATTACGTTCGGACAGGACCTGTTTGTGGCCGTGGGGGAGGGCGGCACGATCTTGATCTCTCCCGACGCCGTGACGTGGACGAAGCAGAACCGTGGCCCCGCAGATTCCTTGGACGGAGTGGCCTTCGGCCACGGCGTTTTTGTGGCGGTCGGCCGGGGAGGGACGATCCTTACCTCCCCAGACGCGGTCCGATGGACCACTCAGACCGTCGGGATCAACTCGCTGATCAGCGTAGCGTTCGGCCGGGGCATGTTTGTCGCGGTGGGGGGCACGGGAACCATCCTGACCTCACCCGATGGATATGGCTGGACCCAGCAGTCGTCAGGGACGACCGCATACCTCTGGGGGGTCACCTTCCGAAACGGCGCCTTTGTGGCGGTGGGGGAGAACGGTGCGATCCTGACCTCCAACGACGGGGTCCGGTGGATCACGGAGCCTTCCGGCGTGCTGGACTGGCTGCGGGGCGTGACAATCGCTGAAAACGGCCGCATCGTGGCCGTCGGATGGTACGAAACGATCCTGACCAAGCCGTAGCCGACACAGAAAAAGGCCCCACAGCGCCACGTGAGTGAAAGCTCCCGTGGACTGTGGGGCCGTCGTGCGTCCGACCCGCTACGGGGTTACTTCTTCCACGTGCCGGGTTCTTTCCCCTCTACTGTGGCATGCCCTTTCTTGATCCAGTCGGGGATGCCTTCACGATACCAATGGAGGTTCTTGTACCCCAAATCCTGCAACAGGACCATCGCGCCGGAGGACCTCCAGCACTTGATCCCGTTTCAGTAATTAACGATGATATCGTCTTTACTGAACTTGGCAGCGAGCTTGGGGTCGGGCTGCAGATCGTCCGGGGCCAGCCTCACCGCTCCGGGGATATGCTCCTTGTCATAGTCGGATGCGAGCCGGTTATCCATCAGCACGATCTTCTTCCCCTGATCCAGCCAGGCTTTCAACTCGTCACCCGTGATCTTCTTGATCCCGGGCATGGACTCGGCCATGTCCTTTTTGTCCCTGGACAGGACCTTCAGCTCTTCGATCTTCTTGAGCGCGTCGGCGGAGTACTGCTGGGCGAACGCCTGCCCCCCGGCCATCACGAACAGCACGGCCAGAGCCACGACAAACCCCTTCCTCATCGCGTCAGCCATTCTTGGTCACCTCCTTTCCTTTCCAGGTCGCCACTCAACTTCCAGATTCACGGTTCCCGTCCCTACCGGATATCCGGCGCCGGGAACAGGATCCCTCCGAAGAGGAGATACGCCAGGATCAGCGTCCAGATGACGTTAATGGCCTGGGCCCCAATAAAGGCCAGGGCCGGCCGTCCTCCCTCCATTCCGGCCAGTTCCACGAAGCGGGCTTCCAAGCCGATGGAGATGAACGCGAGGGCAAACCACCAGACGCGCAGGTCGCCGAGCACGCTCTTGGTGGCGCCGACCGTGTCGATGTGAAGGAGGAACGAGAAGACGAACGAGGCCACCAGGAACCCCAGGACGAACTTGGGGAAGCGCTCCCAGATGACGCGGGTGCTCGGCCGCTCCCCAGTTGCCGCCCCGGCCTTGAACGTCCACCAGATGGACAGGATGAAGGCGGCCACACCGATCAGGGCGTTCTGGGAGAACTTGACGATGACGCCGGCCTTCATGGCTGGTTCGCTGATGAGGGCCCCCGCGGCGACCACAGAGGCGCTGGTGTCGAGCGTCCCGCCAAGCCAAGCGCCCCCGACGAGATCGGGGATCCCGAATGCCTTGACGGCCCATGGCATGAGAACCATCATCGGGACCGCGACGATCAGGACCAGCGAGGTGACATATGAGAGTTTCTTCTTGTCCCCCTGGATCGCCCCGCAGGCGGCGATGGCCGCTGAGACCCCGCAGATGGAGACCGAGGTGGAGAGCATGGCTGCAAAGTCATCATCGACCCTGAGCCTCCTGCACAGCCAGAAGCAGAGATACCAGACGACGGACACGACCAAGACCGCCTGGATGATCCCCAGAGCCCCGGCTTGAAGGATCTCGAAGAAGAGGAGACCCGCCCCCAGGATCACCAGCCCCGTTTTGATGTAATACTCGGTCTGCACAGCCGGCTTGAGCCACTCGGGGACGCCGACGGTGTTGCTGATCAGAATTCCCAGAAAGAGCGCAAACAGAACGTATTCAATCCCCCAGTCGACGAACACCCCGTTGCCGGCGAGGAACCGGGAGAGCCAGGCGAGGCCGAAGACCACCGGGAAGCCGACGATAAAAGCGCCCACCCTGCCGCCCATCAGCGTCATGCCGATGGTGGCAAGGATGAGGTAGACGATCCCGATCTTGATGACCTTGGAGATGTTCTCCCCCGTGAAGACCTTGCCGGTGCCGGCCCCGGCGTGCGCCGCAATCTCCCCCCCCAGGGCGCCCGGAAGCCCGCCGACCCGCTGAACCCTGCCCGCGGCCGACGCGATCTCCTTCCGATCCCCCTTGCCGAGGGCGTCTTTTAATCCCTGGAGCCGGGCCACCGTCCCCTGCTCCCCTTTCGCCTTGGCGTCCTTGAGGAGCGGGTCAACGGCGGCGCTCCAGGTTGAGACCCGCGAGGCAACCTGACCATCGGTGGTCCACCTGAAGGTCGAGCTGAGGCCCTTGAAGTCGATCAGGTTCCCGGCGCTGGAAACAAGAATCAGCGCGATGATGAGAAACCCGAGGTACACGGCCATCCAGTCTTCTTTTCTCCAACCTTGTGCGGCCATATCAATCCTCCCTCAATGAGAGTGGGAAACCCTGGAAACCCAGACCCGCTTCATCTCCGAAGCCGCCCTCCCGCGCATTCTACCGGGACTCTCTCAGAAAACGCAACCCCGTCCAGCGAAGCCACGCACGGGAACTCCGGAGAGCCAGGAACAGCTCTACGGATCTCGTCGCAGGTCCCGATGGGGCAATGCAACTGAGCGAGGCGCTCCCTCCCGTACGAGACGGCGAACTGGCGGAACTTCTCCCCGACGGGGGAGAAGTACTTCTGCTTGCGAAACACGAGCTCCACGGGCCTCGTGAGCCGCCAATCCTCCACGGGAACCAGTTTGAGGATCCCGAGGGCGCACTCCCTCTCCACTGCGAAGCGCGACACGATGGCGACCCCCAGGTTCGCCTCGACCCCCTTCTTCACCCCTCCCGTCCCAGGCAACTGCATGGCGATCCTGAGAGGCACTCCCGCCTCACGGAGCTTTCGCTCGACGAGCTGGCGCGTCCTCGACCCCTGCTCCGGAAGGATCAGGGGAACGCCTCCAAGGTCTTTAAGCGTCACCTTGGCGAGAAAGGCGATCGGGTTAGAGGGGGAGGCGATGAGGACCAACTCGTCCATGCAGATCGTCTCGATGGTGAACCGCCTGTCCTCCATGGGACCTCCCAGGACCGCCATGTCCACGACGTTCTGGAGGAGCTTCTCAGAGATCTGGTCTGTGGTCCCGATGTGGAGTGTGATCTCGGTGTCGGGGCTGAGATCTTTGTATGCCCGGACGATGCGGGGGAGGACGTACATCCCTCCCGTGGTGCCGGCCCCGAGGATCAGCTTTCCCCGGGTGCCGTCACGAAGCTCGGTGATCGCCCGCTCGGCCTCGTCTTTGGCGTGCAGGATCGAAACGGCGCAGCGGTAAAGGGCCTCGCCAGCCTGGGTGAGGGTGAGCTTTGATCCGCCGCGCTGGAGGAGGGGGAGGCCGAGGTTCTTCTCTAAGGCTTTAATCTGAAGACTTACGGCTGGCTGAGTAAGAAGAAGATCGCCGGCGGCCGCAGTGATGCTCTGACGTTGGGCCACCGTGTAGAACACTCGGAGCTGGTGAAGGTTCATACCCTCTGGACCGCCTGAGCGCCCCTATTTTCTACAGGAGTTATGGTATAGGCAAATAAATAATGCCCCGGTGAAGCATAAGAGAACGCTAATATCGGTGCCAGACTTTACCATACATAACGCCGAGTTGTCTTGGGCAAAGTTGAGTGCTCGTTGAAGCGCTCGGCGAGATACGCCAGAGACCCCGGGGGGTTTTTCCTACCACTCAACCCCCGGAGAAGGCTGAAGCTCTCCTTGACTGACTCAGCGGCATGACATAGTATCCAAAAAGGAGTATAAGATGAGGTGGAGGATATTGAACGGATGTCAGCCCTGATCCACAAGGCCCAGGTTCTCCTCACTGACGAGCAACACCGGACTCTCCTCAAGCTGGCGAAGGAGCGGGGTAAGCCCCTGAGCGCCCTCCTCAGAGAAACTGTCGTGGAGCAGCTTCTGAAAGAAGCCCGCCGGGCCGCCAAGCGGAAGGCTTTTGAAGAGATCACGTCGATGGATCTTCCCGCGTCCGATTGGCCGGAAATGGAGGAAGAGATCGAGCGGGCACACGCCCACGGCTCGAAGCGGCCGTGAGGTACTTTCTGGACACAAACATCTTCATGTACGCGGCCGGAAGGGAGCATCCCTTAAAGGCCCCCTGTGTTGCAGTCCTCAGACGGGTGTCCCGAGAAGAGCTGGAGGCGCTCACCAACACCGAGGTTCTCCAGGAGATCCTCTACCGTTACAGCGCCATCGGTGAATTCCGGCAGGGACTCCGCCTGGCGCGCCTGGCCATGGAGCAGGTAGGCGGAGAAGTCCTTCCGGTGACCCTGGCGGACATGCAGCACGCCTTTGAGCTGGTGGAACGGCATGGGGCAAAGATCAAAGCGCGCGATGCTGTCCATGCGGCCACGATGCTTAACAACGGCCTGACCCACATCATCAGCGCCGACAGCCACTTTGACATCATCCGGGGTATCACCAGGGTGAACCCTGTTCGCGTCAGGCGGTTGTAGAAGGTGGGCGGAACGCAGCGTGTGTTCTGAGATATACTGCAAACCTGATCCGCCAAGAAGGAGCCTCTTTGGGGCTCGCGGTTACCGGGTCCCTGTGACCACGGGCATCCCCAGGAGCGGCCAGAGGAAGAAGACGGCAATGGCGATTACTCCAAGCAGGATCAGGCTCGCAGGGATCCCGGCTTTCAGGAACTCCCCCGGAGTGAACTGCCCGGACTGGTACGCGATGGCGTTGGGGGCGGCGCCTATCAGGAGGAGGAAGGGCATCCCGGCGGTCACCAGGGAGACGTAAAGCACCACATCGGGAGCCACCCCCAGGTAGCCGGCCATGACCAGCGCCACGGGAAGGGAGATGGCGATGGCCGCCACGTTCATGATGAGGTTAGTCATGAGAAGGACGAAGAGCGCGAGCCCCATGAGGAAGACGAGCCAGTGGGCCTCCTGAAAGAGGCCGAGCCACTTCACCGCGAGCCACTGGGCCGCGCCCGTCTCCCAGAGGCAGAAGCCGATGCTCATGGCCCCCCCGAAGAGGAGAATGATGTTCCACGGGATCTCCTCCAGCTCTTTGATAGTCAACACTCCCAGAATGAAGAAGAGCAACGTGGAGATGAGCAGGATCGCCGGCCTGTTCAGAGGCTCCAAGGTGGGGACGATGGTCTGGGCCGCGAGCACCAGGATCGTCCCCATGACGATGCCTCCGGCCAGGACCTCCTGACGGCTCAGCGGCCCCAGACCGGCGTAGAGCCGCCTGGCCGTTTCCGACAGCCCGGGGATGACCTTCTTCTCCGGCGGGAACATGACGAGCATCAGTCCCCAGATGACGAGCACCATCACCCACCCCACGGGAGCCAGGAACCAGGGGATCTCAAAGAAACCGACCCGCTTCTCAGTAATGGTGCGGAAGAAGGTGATCGCCACCACCCCGCGCGCCGAGCCGAGGAGGGTGATGATGCTCCCCGCCCCGGCAGCGAAGGCCATGCCGATGAAGAGCCCCTTGCCGAAACGGGTGGGTTTGTCGGCCTCCCCGTACAGGGAGTAGATGGCCAGGAGCACGGGGAAGAGGGTGGCCGCCGCCGCGGTGTGAGCCATCACGTGGGTTAGGAGGGCTGTCACGACGAAACAGCCGAGATAGATCCGGCTGGTGCGCTCACCGACAACGGCCAACATCTTGTAGGCGAGGCGCCTGGTGAGCCCGGTCTTCGTGAAGGCCATCCCGATGGCCACGGAGCCGAAAATAAACCAGACCGCGGGGTCCATGAAGTCCCCGAAGGCCGACTTGGCCGGGCGGATCTGGAACAACGCCTGGAAGACGCCGATGGCGATGCTGGTGACGCCGATGGGGACAACCTCGAAGACCCACCACGTGGCGGCAAGGATAAAGAGCCCCAGGGCGGCTTTCCCTTCCGGGGTCAGGGGGAAGGACTTCCCTGCGGGGTCCACGGCTGGCGACGGCGACTCGGCCATGTAGAAGACGAAGAATGCGGCAAGGCCACCCGACAGGAGGAGCCACCGCCGCCAGTCGATTCTTGCCCGCTCGGGGGCGAAAACGGTTTCTTCCGCTTTCTCAGAAGCCGCGGTGATCCCATTTCCTCCGCTCTCATCCGGCATGCTCGCCTCCCTGCGTCATACCGCCCGGGCCCCCCGTACCCTCTAACACGAGTGTCGCCACCTCGTTGAAGATGTCGACGAGACGGATGACCCCCAGAACCCGGTCTCCTTCAACCACCGGCAGAATGGGCGCGTCCTCCTCCAGCATGAGGCGGAGGGCCCGAGAGAGCCGGTCGCCGGGCCTCACGGTGGCCCGAATCGGGCGAACCACAGACCCCACCAGTTTGAGCGCCTGCTCCCGAAGTCCCCCGGCGAACACCTGATCCCAAAACAGCTCCAGGGCCGTGCCCTCGTCTCCCACAAACCCCTGAAAGCTCCGGCCCGGCGTCGCTCGAAGAAGCTGGGGCTCCAATCCCCGCAAGAGCCCCGTGATGGAGATGATCCCCTTCAGGGTGTGGCCCTCCCCCAGCACCAGGGCCCGCCGGAACCCGAACTGTTCTGTGACGTCGAATCCACTTCGGATCAGCGCGATCGCCTCTTTGAGGGTGGCGGTAGCCGGGATGTGGGGGTAGCGGGAGAGGGGGATCATGAGCGCGTCGACGGTTCTGGGGGGGCTCCTACGCTTCATGGCTCTTTTCTCCTTGCTGTTTGACGGCCCAGCATTCGTCGAAGACCGCATGCGGGCAGACCTCACGGCAGTATTGGTGATCGATGAGCGGAACGAGCTGGCTGATCGCCTTGCCCTTGGACGGCTTCAGCGTCTGTTCGCCGACCGCTTCGAGCAATCCTGAGCCCTCGAGAACGGCTTTGACGGGGGCCTTGACGTGCGCCAGCGCCACCTCGATATGAAGCTTTCTCCCTTCCGCGAAGACCTCCCGAAGCTCCTCTACCCCAGTGGCGTCCAGGTAGTTCACGGCCTCCAGGTCGATGACGAAGAACTTCAGCGCCCTCCGCTCTCCCCGCAACAGCCGGACAAGATGCTCCGCGATCTTCTCCGCGTTGGCGAAGTAGATGGAGGTGTCAGGCCTCACGAAAAGGATCTGCGGGCAAGAAGGGAGATTGGTCGTCTTCACGTTTCGAAAGAGTCTGATGGCGGGATCCCGGGAGACCACGACCAGCCTCGGGCGCATGCTCCGCCCGAGAAAAAGGATCATGGAGAGGGCGATCCCGATGAGGAGGGCGTGGTCGACCTTCATGAGGAACGCGAGCGCGAACGTGGCGAGAGCCACGTAGCCGTCGGGCTTGTTGGTCCTGAAAAGCTCCGCGAACGCCCTCACCTTCACGAGACCGAGGACGGCCATGATCACGATGGCCGCAAGGGCCGCCCTGGGGATGTAAGAGATGAGCGGGGCGAGGGTGTACACGGTTCCGACGACGAGCGCGCTGGTCACGACGCTGGCAACGGGCGTCTTGGCGCCGACAGAGAAGTTGACCGCCGTCCTGGAGAAGGACCCGCTCACCGGATACCCCCTCAGGAGGGCGCAGGAGAAGTTGGCCAGCCCCTGACCGATCAGCTCCTGGTCCGTATCCAGCTTCCGCTTGGTTTTGAGGGAGATCCCCTTGGCGATGGCGTACGCCTCCATAAATCCGATGAGGGCGATGACGACGCTCCCCCCCACCAGGGCATTCAGGGCGTGAAAGTCGATCGCGGGGAAGGTCGGCGCGGGGAGGCCCCTGGGGATCTCACCCACGATCTTCACCCCGAGCCTCCCTCCATCGAGAACATAGAGAGACAGGGCGGTTGAGACCACGGCCATGAGCCCAAACGGCAGGTTCCGGGGAATGACGTTTTTCAGCAGCAGGATGGCCAGGGCGACGAATGCGATCCCCACGGTGTAGAGGTTTGTCTCCGGGATGTGCCGGGCGATCTCCCAGAGGTTGAGCAGGACCACTTCGTACTGGGCCACCTCGATCCCCAGGAGGTGCCGCACCTGCGTGACCGCGATGATGATGGCGCCGGCGTTGGTGAAGCCGACGATCACGGAGTGGGAGACGAAGTTCATGAGGAACCCCATCCTGAACGCCCCGAGCGCCATCTGGATGAGCGCCACGATGAGGGCGACTTTCGCGGCGAGGGCGACATACGCTGAACTCTCCGGTTGGACGAAGGGCGTTAAGGAGGTGAAGACGAGGAGGCTCACGATGGCGACGGGACCGGTGGCCAACTGTGGCGAGCTCCCCCAGAGGGCGCCGATGGCCGGCGCCAGGGCCGCAGCGTAGAGCCCATGCACGGGGGGAAGACCCGCCAGCATGGCATACGCCATGGATTGGGGAACCAGGATCACCGCGACGGTCAGGCCGGCAATCAGGTCTGCAGGGAGAAACTCCCGCCGGTACTCCCTGAAGGTCCTGACAAACGGAAACAGCCTTGCCCACATCGTTCGCGACCCCCCGATCCTTCTCCAGCCACGACATCAACTCCAGAGCGATGGAAGCCGGCCCGACCTTATTCCGCCCGGCCGTATGATGCGGGAGCGTGTCGGATCATCCAAAAAACTTCTGGGGTCGCGCGGGCATCATCACTGAGCCGAATGCGAGTCTCCGCCGCTTACCCCTCAGGTCGCGGCAAGTCTACCATACCCCCTGAACGCTCAAGAAGCTCCTGCTCCCCACCGGCCACTGCACAGATCGCTCCGACGAGCCAGGGCTCCACCTCTCCGAGGCCGTTGCCGGCCTCAACGCTCTGGAGGCGCTCCAGAAGAACCGTCTCCCTGGCCTCGACCCCTTTGAGAGCTTGAGTCACCGATTCCCAGGACGAAGACGCCCCGGTGCTTCTGCCGGTCATAGAGGATCGAGGCGCTTTCCAGCTCTTCCCGGGCCTCAGCGAGCCATGCCGCCGTGGTCTTCCTCATGTACAGGACCCTCCCGGTCTCGACCACTTCCTCGATGAATGGGCTGCCGGCGGCGTAGAGATCCCTCAGCTCCTGGGGGGTGTAGACCAGGAGATCGAGAGGAACTTGCCGGTCTGAGAGCAGGCGCTCCACCTCAATGCGCCGATCGATGGGGCGCCGGTCGGTTTCCTTCACGATGAGAAGATCGATGTCGCTTTCTTCGTGCGCGTCTCCGGTGGCGTGGGAGCCGAACAGAATGATCCGCTCAGGATCGTAGGCGCTGATCAGACGTTCAACGACAGCTTCGAGAGTGGTCAGCATCGCTTTACGTCATGCTGAATTTGCCTGAGCGCTCGTTCCAGCTCGCGAAGAGGTGCCACGCCGCCATCACCGCTGCGACCCCTAACATGGCTCCGTCCCACCCCACTAGATTCGGGATGAAGACCGGCGTCCCCAACTTTAGGATGAGCCCGGTCTGGACCAGGACGAGCC
>CAZXPE010000020.1:0-6959 GCA_964642915.1 uncultured bacterium
TTAACAAGGATCCGTACTACCGGCAGGGAGGAGACATGGTCAGGGTGGGAGGGGTGACCTACACCATCGACCCCGGCAAACCGATGGGCTCCCGGATCACCGACATTCTGGTGGGAGGGAAGCCATTGCGGGCGTCACAGCGGTACAAGGCAACCGGGTGGGCGAGCGTCGGCGAGGCCGACGGCCCTCCGGCCTTCGACGTTGTGGCAGACTATCTCAGGAGCGTGAAGCGGGTGAAGCTCGACGCCCGCCCACGGGTCAAAGTGGTGTGACAAGAGAGGACCAAAAGGAGGGGGCCATGACCAAACGCTGGGGAGTGTTCCTGGGTGCTGTGGGGTTGGCCATCGTGTTTTCAGCGGGAGGGCCGGCCTGGGCGGGCCACACCGCCGATCACCCGAAAAAGCACAAGGTCGTCTATCACTTCAACGGCTCCGACGGCGGGGATCACGTGAAGAAGGCGATTGCGGTTCTCGGGAACATCCAGAATCACGTCAAGGGCGTGGGCGGCTGGAAGAACATCGAGGACCTGGTGCTGGTGACCCACGGCGAGGGGATCGTGCCATTCGTCGAGAAGAACATGGACCCCGAGCTGAGGAAACGGTTTGACATACTCAACGTCTCCGGGATGAAGCTCGGAGTCTGCGACAACACGTTGAAGGCCAAGAAGATCGCGATACAGGAGTACCGCGACGGGTCGATGCAGCTTGACCAGGGCGGAGTGGTGGCGATCGCTGAGTACCAGGAAAAGGGGTATGCCTACATCAAGCCGTAGCCGCTCCTTACTGCTCGGAGCCGCCGCGCTGGTGGCGGTTCTGGCGTTCTTATCGGCGGCGGTCCCTGCCTCCGCCGATCCCTTCGGGGATCTCGGGATCATACGGCTTCCCGGGGATCCGGCTCTCGGCTTCTCGCTTCCCGATCTCCAGGGTAAGAAGGTCTCGCTCAAAGATTTTAGAGGCAAGGTCGTTCTACTCTACTTCTGGGCCACCTGGTGACCGATCTGCACGAGGGAGTTGCCCTCGATGGAGAAGGTGTACCAGGCCAACAAGGACCGGGGAGTTGTCCTGCTGGCGATCAACATCAAGCAGGACAGGGAGACGGTGCTGGACCACGTGGAGCTTCACGGTTACACGTTCCCGGTAGCCCTTGATTCCTCAGGAACCGTCACAGGAAGCTACAAAGTCACCGGCACCCCCACCGTCTATGTCGTGAACAGGAAAGGCCAGGCTGTCGGGCGAGCTGTTGGGGCCAGGTCGTGGAATTCCGAGAAGGGCCGGGCCCTTCTCGATTCTCTCCTCGCAGAACCAGTCCGCTGATCTAACCATCCTCGTTCAGCGAAGCTCCGACGTCGCGCCGGGAATCTCAGCCCGAGCGCGATGTTTTTCTCGCAGGGGCGAGGCCTGCCTTGACAGATTAAATCTCAGCGTGATAGCGTTAGGTGGCTTCCGGTTTACGACATCGCCTCCTGTCCGCCCGGATGGGAGGCGATGCGTGTGATGGGGTATCGGCGATGGAGACCACAGCGGCTGTCGAGCAGATCACAACCCTGTACGAGACGTTGACGGAGAAGCTTGGCGGCGCCCGGAGAAGGTTCGGGCGCCCGCTCACTCTCACAGAAAAAATCCTGGTCGCCCACGCCGGCAACCTCGACACCCAGCACTGGGAGCGGGGCAAGGCGTCTTTGCGCCTGCGGGTGGACCGCGTCGCCATGCAGGACGCCACGGGGCAGATGGCGATCCTCCAGTTCATGCAGTCGGGGAAGGCGCGCGTGGCGGTCCCCAGCACGGTTCACTGCGACCACCTGATCAGGGCCCAGAGCGGCGCCGTCCAGGACGTTGAGCGCGCCATAGGGGAGAACCGGGAGGTCTATAACTTCCTCCGCTCGGCTTCCAGGAAATACGGGATCGGCTTCTGGAAGCCGGGCTCAGGCATCATCCACCAGGTCGTGCTCGAGAACTACGCCTTTCCCGGCGGTCTGATGATCGGATCAGACTCTCACACTCCCAACGCCGGCGGCCTCGGGATGCTCGCCATCGGCGTGGGAGGGGCCGACTGCGGGGAGGTCATGGCGGGGCTCCCCTGGGAGGTTCTTCACCCGAGGCTCATCGGCGTTTTCCTCAAGGGTAAGCTCTCGGGGTGGGCGGCTCCCAAAGATGTCATCCTCCACCTGTGCGGACTGCTCACGGTCAAGGGAGGGACCAACAGAATCATCGAATACTTCGGCCCCGGCGCCGAATCCATAAGCTGCACGGGGAAAGCCACGATCTGCAACATGGGGGCCGAGCTGGGGGCCACCACCTCGGTCTTCCCCTTGGACAGCCGGATGGTGGCCTACCTCGGAGCAACAGGCCGCGGTGAAATCGCGGCGTGGGCCGCGAAGCGCCGGGAGCACCTGGCGGCGGACCCCGAGGTTGTCGCTTCCCCCGAGAAGTTCTTCGATCAGGTCGTGGCAATCGATCTCTCCGCTCTTGAGCCCCACGTCGTCGGCCCTCACTCGCCTGACCTGGCCCGTCCCATTGGAAAGCTCGCCTCCGAGGCGAGGGAACGCGGATGGCCAGCGGGCATCAAGGCCGCTCTCATAGGGAGCTGCACCAACTCTTCTTACGAGGACATGCGCCGGGCAGCCCATATCGCTCTCCAGGGAGTCCGGGCAGGGCTCAAGGCTAAGAGCCACTTTCTGATCACGCCGGGCTCAGAGAGGATCTATCAGACAATCAAGCGGGACGGGATGATCGAAGCGTTCGAGAAGATGGGCGGCACGGTGCTGGCGAACGCCTGCGGCCCCTGCATCGGCCAGTGGAAGCGCGAAGATATAAAGCAGGGCGAGCCCAACGCCATCGTCAGCTCCTTCAACAGGAACTTCCCGGGGCGTAACGACGGGAGCGCAGCGACCCTCTCATTTCTGGCAAGCCCCGAGGTCGTGACGGCGCTTGCCTTCGCCGGAACCCTCGAGTTCAATCCGGTTCGTGAGGCCCTCGAGAGTCCCGATGGCAAGTCACTCCGGTTCGCTCCCCCCGAGGCGGAAGAGCTGCCGCGGGACGGGTTTGCCCGTTGTGAGGAGGGATACGAGCCTCCTGCAGAGGACGGAGAGGGGCTGAGGGTCGAGATTCCCCCTGACAGCGAGCGCCTTCAGATTCTGGAGCCATTCCCGCCATGGGACGGCCGCGACTTCATCGATCTGCCGATCCTCATCAAGACGAAGGGGAAGACCACGACAGACCACATCTCCCCCGCCGGACCGTGGCTTCGCTATCGGGGGCATCTGGACAAGATCAGCGACAATATGTTCCTCGGCGCCGTAAACGCCTTCACAGGCGAGACCGGAAAGGGGATGGACCCTCTGACGGGAGAGACCGGCGTCCCCGTAGCCCGGATAGCCCGCCGCCTGAAGGCCAAAGAGATCGGGTCAGTGGTCATCGGGGACGACAACTACGGCGAAGGATCGAGCAGGGAGCACGCCGCCATGTCTCCCAGGCATCTCGGCGTCAGGGCGGTCATAGCCAGGAGCTTCGCCAGGATCCACGAGACCAACTTGAAGAAGCAGGGGATTCTTCCGCTCACTTTAGCCGATCCACGGGACTACGATCTCTTCGAGCATGATGACCGCGTGAGCGTGGCGGGGCTCGAGCGCCTGGCCCCCGGGGAGCCGGTGACAGTCATAGCGCGCAAGCCCGGCGGCAGCTCGGTGTCGATCAGGGCGAATCACAGCCTGACGGACGAGCAGATCGGATGGTTCAAGGCTGGCTCGGCCCTCAACGCGCTGAAATAGGCGATCGCCCCCTCACCCAGCCCTCTCCCCCTCGGGGGAGAGGATAAAGGTGAGGGGAGTGAGGTGAACATGACAAAGAAGGTGAAGATCCCGGCCGGAGAGAAGATAGTCAACCAGCACGGCAAGCTTCAGGTCCCCGACCATCCCATTGTCCCTTTCATCGAAGGAGACGGCACAGGCCCTGACATCTGGCGCGCCGCAGTCCGCGTGCTGGACGCAGCGGTTGAGCGAGCTTACAAAGGGCGCAAGAAGATCGCCTGGTGCGAAGTTTATGCCGGAGAGAAGGCCCGGGAGGTGTACGGAGCCGACTGCCCGCCCAACCTTCTCCCTCAGGAGACCCTGGAAGTGATCGGTGAGCACCTGGTGGCTATCAAGGGGCCGCTCACGACGCCGGTAGGGGAGGGATTTCGAAGCCTCAACGTCACCCTCCGCCAGGAGCTGGACCTCTATGTGTGCCTCCGTCCGGTGCGCTATTTTGCCGGGGTCCCCTCGCCGGTGAAGCATCCTGAGAAGGTGGACATGGTGATCTTCCGGGAGAACACGGAGGACATCTACGCGGGTATCGAGTGGCGAACGGGCACTCCCGAAGCCCAGAAGGTCATCAAGTTTCTCCAGCGGGAGATGGGGGTGAAGAAGATCCGCTTCCCGACCACATCTTCCATTGGGATCAAACCCATCTCGCTGGAAGGTTCGGAGCGGCTGATCCGGGCGGCGATCCGCTACGCCCTCGAGCGCAACCGCCGGAGCGTCACCCTCGTGCACAAGGGAAACATTCAGAAATACACCGAGGGCGCCTTCGTCCGCTGGGGATATGACCTGGCCAAGCGGGAGTTCTCGGACCGGCTGGTGTCCTGGGAGGAGTGCGAGGGCCGGCCGCCCGCCGAGAAGATCCTGATCAAAGACGCTATCACGGACGCCTTCCTCCAGCAGGTGCTCACGCGCCCGGAGGAGTTCGACGTCATCGCGGCTTCTAACCTGACGGGCGACCTCCTCTCTGACGCGCTCGCCGCCCAGGTGGGGGGGATCGGGATTGCGCCCGGCGGCAACATCAACTACGACACCGGTCACGCGCTCTTCGAGGCTACCCACGGCACCGCCCCCAAGTACGCCGGCCAGGACAAGGTGAACCCCGGCTCGGTCATCCTCTCCGGCGAGATGATGCTCCGCTACCTGGGTTTGGCTGACGCAGCAGACCGGATCATTGCCGGGCTCGAGAAAACGATTCAGTCCAAGGTCGTCACCTATGACTTCGCCCGGTTAATGGAGGGGGCAAAAGAGGTGAAGTGCTCGGAGTTCGCCACGGCCATCATCAGGAACATGTAGGGGATTGCCCCTCACCTGTGTCCTCTCCCCCCGAGGGGGAGAGGGGAGGGTGAGGGGGTAAGAGGAGTGACTGTCATGAGATCCAAAGTCGCAGTAGTGGGAGCCGGGAACGTCGGCGCCGCCGTCGCTCAATACACCGTCGAGAAAGAGCTGGCCGATGTAGTGCTCGTGGACGTGGTCGAGGGGGTTCCCCAGGGGAAGGCCCTCGACCTTCTCCAGGCGGGACCGATCCACCGCTACGACTGCCGGCTTACCGGAGCTAACGGGTACGACGATACTGCGGGATCGGACATCGTAGTGATAACGGCGGGATTTCCCAGGAAGCCTGGGATGACGCGTGACGATCTTCTGTTCAAGAACGCCGAGGTCATCCAGCAGGTGACACAGGAGATAGCCCGGCGCTCGCCCAACGCGATCCTGATAATGGTCACCAACCCGCTGGACGCCATGGTCCAGCTCGCCTGGAAGGTGTCGGGCTTCCCTCCAGGGCGAGTGATGGGGATGGCGGGAATTCTCGACTCGGCGCGCTTTCGCGCCTTCATCGCAATGGAGCTTGGCGTCTCGGTTGAGAACGTCACCGCCTTTGTCCTCGGCGGCCACGGCGACACTATGGTGCCGCTTCCCCGCTACTCGACGGTGGCGGGAATCCCGGTGCCCGAGCTGCTGCCGAGGGAGAGGATCGAGGCCATCGTCAAGCGGACTCGGGAAGGCGGCGCTGAGATCGTAGGGCTTCTGAAATTCGGCGGCGCATACTACGCTCCGGGAGCCGGGGTGGTGGAGATGGTCGAGGCTATCCTGAAGGACAAGAAGAAGATTCTCCCGTGCGCGGCCTATCTGGACGGACAGTACGGGATCAAGGGGCTCTATGTGGGCGTCCCGGTGAAGCTCGGGCGCTCCGGCGTGGAGCAGGTGATCGAGATCAAGCTCACCCCGGAGGAGGGCGCCGCTTTCAAGAAGTCCGCTGACGCTGTCCGGGAGCTTGTCGAGAAGCTCAAGCTTTAGGTCCCGGCATGCGCGAGATAAACGTCTCTTCCGTCACAGAGCAGGTGAAGAAGCTCTGCATGGAGGCCAACTACGATCTGCCGCCTGACATGCTCAGCGCTTTTGACAGGGCGCTTGCCGTGGAGCGCTCCCCGGCAGGACGCCATGTCCTCGGGATCCTGAAGGAGAACGCCCAGCTCGCCAGGACACGGGGCATCCCCTACTGTCAGGACACGGGGTTCGTCGTCTGCTTCGCTGAGGTGGGGCAGGACGTCCATGTGACCGGGGGGCTTCTCACCGAGGCCATCAACGAGGGCGTCAGCCAGGGGTACACTGAAGGGTATCTGCGCGCCTCGATCGTCAGGGACCCCTTTGACAGGAAGAACACCGGCGACAACACCCCTGCGGTGATCCACGTGGAGATTGTCCCCGGCGCCGAGCTGAAAATCATGGTCATGGCCAAGGGGGGAGGGTGCGAGAACCGCTCCAAATACAGGATGCTGACCCCGGCAGAAGGAATCGAGGGGGTGAAGGATTGGGTCGTCGAGTGCATCAGGACGGCGGGGCCCGACGCCTGCCCACCTCTCGTCGCGGGGGTGGGAATCGGCGGAACTTTCGAGAAGGCCGCGATCCTTTCCAAGAAGGCGTTGTTCAGGGAGATCGGCAGCGCGAACCCCGATCCGGCTCTCGACGCCCTCGAGCGCGAGCTGCTGGAGAGAGCCAACCGGCTCGGCATCGGGCCTCAAGGCTACGGTGGAGACACGACGGCGCTGGGCATTCACATCCTGACGTACCCGTGCCACATCGCAAGCCTCCCCGTCGCCGTCACCATCGAATGCCACGCGCACCGGCACAAAGAAGCGGTGCTGTAATGAGCAAGCGCATCGCC
>CAZXPE010000020.1:7059-19449 GCA_964642915.1 uncultured bacterium
GAGTGGTTGGGACTCCCCCCCTGACAAAGAAATGCCACGCGCACCGGCACAAAGAAGCGGTGCTGTAATGAGCAAGCGCATCGCCATACCCAGGTGGGGGGGTCCAGGGGGAGGAGTGGTTGGGACTCCCCCCCTGACAAAGAAATGCCACGCGCACCGGCACAAAGAGGTCGTATTGTAATGGTCAGCACAGCCCCTGACGGGATCAAAGAAATCACGCCGCCGCTCTCCGACGCCGGCGTGGAGTCGCTCAGGAGCGGAGACCGCGTAAGGATCACCGGCGTCCTCTACACCGCGCGCGACGCGGCCCACGGGCGCTTTCTCCAGCTCATGACCCAGGGCAAGCCTCTCCCCTTCGATATGAGGGGCCAGATCATCTACTACACAGGCCCCTCTCCGGCCCGCCCGGGAATGGTGGTCGGCTCAATCGGCCCGACAACCGGCAGCCGGATGGATAAGTACGCCCCGCAGCTCCTCGCCATCGGGCTCAAAGGGATGATAGGGAAGGGAAGCCGGTCAGAGGCGGTGAGGGAGGCGTTGAAGAAACACAAAGGGGTTTACTTCGGAGCAGTGGGAGGGGCGGGGGCGGTGCTTTCCCGCTTCATCAAGAGCGTCGAGGTTGTCGCCTACGAAGATTTGGGAACAGAGGCGGTCCGCCGCCTCCAGGTGGAGAGTTTTCCCGCCATCGTGGTGAACGATTGCCACGGCGGAGACCTCTACGAAGAGGGAGTCAAACAGTATGCGCGCTAGCGACGTCTGGAAGGACCAGCGGGGACAGATGACGGTAGCGGCCACCCTGCGTCAGGACGCGTGGTGGGTGGAGCCGTTCCTGATCGTGCTCGGGCTGAGCTCGTTCGTCGTCTACACCACCTGGGCGGCCCTCCAGGGGGCCCACTATGAGTACAGGAACTACCTCTCGCCCTTCTACTCGCCGCTCTTCAAGCCATCCTGGTGGCCGTTCTCTCCGGCCATCCTGATTCTCTGGGCGCCGGCCGGCTTCCGCCTCACCTGCTACTATTACCGTAAAGCTTACTACCGCTCATTCTGGTGGTCGCCGCCTGCGTGCGCTGTCCGTGACGCTCACGCTGGCTATACAGGGGAGACCGGCTTCCCGCTCATCTTGCAGAATCTGCATCGCTACTTCTTTTACGCCGCCACGCTTCTCCTGGTCTTCCTCTGGTACGATGCGGTCCACGGCTTTATCTTTGACGGCAGGTTCGGAATCGGCCTGGGCTCGCTGATCCTCGTGGGGAACGTGGCGTTTCTCACGCTTTACTCAGTATCCTGCCACTCCTGCCGCCACCTGTGCGGCGGGTGCCTGGACCGTCTCTCATTGAGCCCCGTGCGCTACCTGATCTGGAAGGTCGTGAGCGTTCTCAACGAGAGGCACATGCTCTGGGCCTGGATCTCGCTCGTCTCTGTGGCTCTCGCCGACCTCTATATCCGCCTCCTCTCGATGGGCGTCATTTCTGATCGGAGGCTATTCTGATGAAATACGAGACGCATGAATTTGACGTGATCGTCATCGGCGCCGGCGGCGCCGGCCTCAGAGCGGCCATCGAGGCCTCAGCTCAGGGGGTCAGGACGGCGCTCATCTGCAAATCCCTACTCGGCAAGGCCCACACTGTCATGGCAGAGGGCGGGATCGCCGCGGCCCTCGGCAACGTCTATCCCGAGGACAACTGGAAGGTCCACTTCCGCGACACCATGCGCGGCGGCAAGATGCTCAACAACTGGCGCATGGCCCAGCTCCACGCCCAGGAGGCGCCAGACAGGGTGAAGGAGCTGGAGGCGTGGGGAGCGCTCTTCGACCGCACTGCCGACGGCCGGATCCTCCAGAGGGATTTCGGAGGGCACCGCTACGCCCGCCTGGCTCACGTCGGGGACCGCACCGGTCTCGAGATGATCCGCACCCTCCAGCAGCACGCTGTCCACAAAGGGATCGATGTCTTCATGGAGTTCACCGTCGTCCGTCTTCTGAAGGACGGCGAACGGATTACCGGCGCCTTCGGTTACTGGCGGGAGAGCGGGAAGTTTGTCGCCTTCAAGGCGAAGGCCGTTGTGCTGGCCACCGGCGGCATCGGCAAGGCGTACAAGATCACCTCCAATTCCTGGGAGTACACCGGCGACGGCCATTCTCTGGCCTACTGGGCTGGGGCTGACCTGATCGACATGGAGTTTGTCCAGTTCCATCCCACTGGGATGGTCTGGCCCCAGAGCGTGCGCGGCATCCTGGTCACCGAGGGCGTCCGCGGAGACGGCGGGATCCTCAAGAACGCCCTCGGCGAGCGCTTCATGTTCAAGTATATCCCTGAGATGTTCGGGGCCGAGACCGCTGAGAGCGGGGAGGAGGCAGACCGCTGGTACACCGACAGAAAAAACAACAGGCGCCCCCCTGACCTCCTTCCGCGCGATGAGGTGGCGCGGGCCATCAATGCCGAGGTCAAGGCAGGGCGCGGGACTTCACACGGGGGCGTCTTCCTTGACATCGCCTCGCGCAGGGACGCCGAGTACATCAAGCGGCGGCTTCCGAGCATGTACCACCAGTTCAAAGAGCTGGCAGACGTTGACATCACCAGGGAGCCGATGGAGGTCGGCCCAACCTGTCACTACGTCATGGGCGGAGTGCGCGTTGACGCCGACACTGCGGCGGCCACGGTCCCCGGGCTCTTTGCCGCGGGTGAGGTGGCGGGAGGGATGCACGGGGCTAACCGCCTCGGCGGCAACTCCCTCTCAGACCTGCTCGTCTTCGGAAGGCGGGCCGGCCTCTATGCCGCCGAGTACGCTAAGGGCTTCAAGGGCCAGCTCTCGATCGACGCGGGGCAGTTGGACGCCGTCGCCCGCGAGTGCCTTGAGCCATTCGAGCGAGCCGGCCGCGACAATCCATACGCGATCCATCAGGACCTCCAGGAGTGCATGCAGAGCCTGGTGGGGATTATCAGGACTGAGGGGGAGCTGAAGAAGGCACTGGAGGAGCTGGCAGCGCTCAGGGAGAGGTTCCGCCGGATCAGGATCGACGGCAACCGCCAATTCAATCCGGCCTGGCACCTGGCTCTTGATCTGAGGTCTCTGCTCGCCGTGTCTGGGGCTGTCACTCTCGCTGCGCTCGAGAGGAGGGAGAGCCGGGGAGGCCACACCCGCGATGATTACCCCAGCCCGGACCCCCAGCTCGGCAAGGTCAACATCGTTGTGCGCCAGGTCAGGGACGAGATGAGCATCAGCAGGGAGCCGCTGCCTGAGATGCCTCCTGAGCTGAAAAAGTTGCTGGAGGAGAAATAGATGGGCGAGGCGATCATGAAGGTCTGGAGAGGGGACGGAGCAGGCGGCGCCTTTAGGGAGTACCGCGTCTCCGTGGACGAGGGGATGGTTGTTCTCGACGCCATTCACAGGATTCAGGCCACCCAGGCCCCTGACCTCGGGGTGCGCTGGAACTGCAAGGCAGGCAAGTGCGGGTCGTGCAGCGCCGAGGTAAACGGCAGGCCCCGGCTGATGTGTATGACCCGGATGAACATCTTCCCCGAGGGGGAGCCGATCACTGTGGCCCCGATGAGAACCTTCCCTCTGATCCGTGATCTGGCGACAGACGTCTCCTTCAACTACCAGGTGGCAAAGACCATTCCCACTTTCAGGCCGGGCAGACCTGAGTCTGACGGGACCTTCAGGATGATGCAGAATGACATCGACAGGGTCCAGGAGTTTCACAAGTGTATCGAGTGCTTCCTCTGCCAGAACGTCTGCCATGCGATTCGGGACCATCAGGAAAACAAGCCGAAGTTCGCCGGGCCCAGGTTTTTCGTCAGGAGCGCGGCGCTGGAGATGCACCCGCTGGACGAGAGTGACCGCCTGCGGCTCCTCAGAGAGAAGATGGGGCTGGGCTTCTGCAACATCACCAAATGCTGCACAGAGGTCTGCCCGGAGCAGATCAAGATCACCGACAACGCCATCATCCCCCTCAAGGAGCGCGTGGTGGACCAATCATACGACCCCGTCGTCTGGCTCTTTCGCAAGCTGGCCGGCTGGCAATGACCTTCGTCAATCATCGCTCCCCTCACCTTTATCCTCTCCCCCGATGGGGGAGAGGGCAGAGTGAGGGGGAACAGGCGGGGCCAGCGTGAAAGTTCATGAGTATCAGGCGAAGGCGATTCTGAGAGAGTTCGGCGTGCCCGTGCCGCCGGGCGAGGTCGCCGACAACCCGGCCGCCGCCCGCGCCATCGCAGAGCGGCTGGGCGGGCGCGTTGTCGTGAAAGCCCAGGTCCACGCCGGGGGACGCGGCAAAGCCGGAGGGATCAAGCTCGCCGACGATCCGGCAGGAGCCGAGAAAGCCGCCTCCGAGATCCTCGGAATGAGGCTCAAGACCCCTCAGACGCCGCCCGAAGGCATCAAGGTTCTCAAGGTTCTTGTCGAGGAGGCATCCGCCGCCGCAGCAGAGCTTTACCTCTCTGTGACTCTCGACCGCTCGCGGTCGGCTCACGTCGTCATGGCCTCCGAGGCCGGCGGGATGGAGATAGAGGAGATCGCCGCAAAGAGCCCGGAGAAGATCCTCAGAGAGTGGGCTCACCCGGCTCTCGGGCTTCAGGACTATCAGGCGAGGCGCCTGGCATTTTCTCTCGGGCTTTCCGGCGATCTTTTCAAGCAAGGCGTCTCCCTCATCAGAAATCTCTTTGCCCTCTACCTTGCCAAAGATTGCTCGCTCGCAGAGATCAATCCTCTGGTGGTCACTGCTGACGGCCGCCTGCTGGCTCTGGACGCCAAACTCAGCTTCGACGACAACGCCCTCTTCCGCCACAAGGAGATCGCCGGTCTCCGTGACGTGAACGAGGAGTCTCCTATCGAGATCGAAGCTTCAAGGCACGGCCTCAGCTACATCAAGCTCGATGGCAATGTCGGCTGCATGGTGAACGGGGCCGGGCTCGCCATGGCTACGATGGACATCATCAAGCTGGCTGGCGGTGAGCCGGCCAACTTCCTTGACGTGGGAGGGGGGGCCTCGGCAGAGCAGATCGAGAACGCCTTCCGCATCCTGGTCTCGGACCGGAAAGTGAAGGCGGTGCTCATCAACATCTTCGGCGGGATCCTCAGATGCGACCGGCTGGCTGAGGGGGTCATCGCTGCGGTGAAAAAGCTGGGGGTCACTCTTCCAGTGGTGATCCGCATGGAAGGGACCAACGTGGAGCTGGGGAGAAAGATGCTGGCCGAGTCGGGTCTGAACTTCACGACCGCCGACGGCATGGGCGACGCCGCAGAAAGAGTGGTAGCGCTCGCGAAGGCTGCCGCATGAGCGTTCTGGTCGGGAAAGAAACGCGAGTTCTGATCCAGGGGATCACAGGCGGCGAGGGTTCCTTCCACGCCCAGCGCTGCCGGGAGTACGGCACGCTGGTGGTCGGAGGGGTCACTCCCGGCAAGGGCGGAACCACCCACGAGGGGTTTCCTGTCTGGAACACCGTTGAGGAGGCGGTCAGGGCCGAGGCGCCCAATTGCGCTCTCATTTTCGTCCCGCCTGTCGCAGCGGCTGACGCCATCATGGAGGCTGCCGACGCGGGTATCTCCCTCATCGTCTGCATCACCGAGGGGATTCCAACTCTCGACGTGGCGCGAGCCCGCGCCTATCTGGCAGGGAGGCCCAGCCGCCTTATCGGCCCCAACTGTCCGGGAGTCATCTCTCCGGGGAAGGCCAAGGCGGGAATCATGCCCGGCCACATCCACAAGGAGGGAAGAGTGGGGGTCGTCTCGCGGAGCGGGACGCTCACCTACGAGGTGGTCCACCAGCTCTCTCAGCGCGGGATCGGTCAGTCCACGTGTGTCGGGATCGGCGGAGACCCTATCATCGGGACGAGCTTCATCGATCTTCTTCAGCTCTTCCAGCAGGACCCTGAAACGTCGGCGATCGTGATGATCGGCGAGATCGGAGGGACTGCCGAGGAAGAAGCGGCTGAGTTCATCAAGGTCTGCGTCACCAAGCCAGTGATCGGGTTCATCTGCGGGCAGACCGCTCCTCCCGGGCGCCGGATGGGGCACGCCGGGGCGATCATCGCAGGAGGGAAAGGAACAGCAGCAGAGAAGATGGAAGCGCTCTCAGCGGCCGGCGTTGTGATGGTCAGAAGCCCCGCAGAGATAGGCGCGACAGTCGAGCGCGCCCTCGAGGGCTGAGCCGGGCCTACCTGACGAAGAGGGGAACCAGCATCAATACTGCACCCCCGGCCACGACGGAGGCGATCTGTCCCGCGGTGTTGGCTCCGGCAGCGTGCATGAGCAGGTGGTTGTAGGGGTCGGCTTCCATCCCTACCTTCTGGACCACCCTGGCGGACATGGGGAAGGCGGATACCCCTGCCGCCCCGATCAAGGGGTTAATCTTCTTGCCGGAGAGGAAATACATGATCTGGCCGAAGATCACCCCGGTTGCGGTGCCGAGAGCGAACGCCACAACCCCCATCAGGAAGACCATGATGGTTTCCGGGCGCAGGAACTCCTCGGCCACCATCATTCCCCCCACGGTGAGCCCGAGAAGGATCGTCACGATGTTGGCCAGCTCGTTCTGAGCCCCCTGGGAGAGGCGCTCCACCACGCCGCATTCCCTCAGGAGGGTGCCGAACATGAGGGTGCCGATGAGGGGCGTGGCTTTGGGAGCGATGAGCCCCACCACCAGGATGGTCACAATGGGGAAGAGGATCCGGGTGCGCCTGGAAACCCGCTCGGCCCGAACCGGCATCCTGACTCGCCGCTGCTTCTTCGTTGTGAGGGCTCGCATGATGGGGGGCTGGATGATCGGGACGAGAGCCATGTACGAGTACGCGGCCACCACGATGGCGGGGGCGTACCTGGTGCCCATGCGGGTGGAGACGTAGATGGAGGTGGGGCCGTCCGCTGAGCCGATGATGCCGATGGCGGCTGCGTCCTTGAAGCTGAAGTCGAAGAGCCTGAGCGCGCCGTCCCCCAGGAGGTAGGCCAGGAGGAAGGTGCCGAAGATGCCGAACTGGGCCGCGGCCCCCAGGAGAACGGTGTAGGGGCGCTCCAGGAACGGGCCGAAATCTATCATCGCCCCTATCCCGATGAAGATGAGGAGGGGAAACAGCTCTGTGTCGATTCCCGCCCGTCGGAGGAGATGGAAGAGGCCGCCGGTTTCTACAAGCCCTCCCAGCGGGATGTTGGCCAGAAAGATTCCCATCCCGATGGGGACGAGGAGGGTCGGCTCCACCTCCCTGGCGATGCCGAGATAGAGCAGGAGTCCTCCCACCCCCAGCATCACCACGCCCTGCCAGGTTAGCGCAAGAAAACCCAGAAGTTCGCTCTCAGCCACGCCCGTGGACCTGGTTCAGGATTTCCCTCGCATCTCAGGCCCCCGGTTCAGCCAGCGGTTGAGGGCCATGAGGGTTACCAGCAGGAGGAGCAGAACGGCAAAGATGATGGCCATGCCGCCCAGGACGAACCACATGGCATCGATCATGCGAGACCCTTATTGCTCGATGACGATCAGAGGATCGCCCCCTTCAATCTTCTGGCCCGGGGAGATATGGATCGTCTTGATTCTGCCGCTCACTGGAGCCAGGATGGGGATTTCCATCTTCAGAACCTCGATGTCGCAGAGGGAATCTCCTTTCTTGACCTCGTTCCCGTCCTGGGCGTGAACCCGGATGACCCTGCCCCCCATGGGGGCTTCTACGATCTCTTCTGCCATGTGAGAAATCGCTCCTTTCCCCTACATTCCCTCATTGACTACGCACTGGCGACATTCTATCTTATCTAATGGCCCAAGAGGAAACGAAAGTTGCGATGGCTCACGCGCTCGCGCTGAGAGAGAGCGCCTGAGCGCACAGGAGAGAGAGGTAAAAATGCCCAGGGTGCTGTTCTTCAACGGCCAGGGTGAGCGCGTTGCTGAAATCTTCGGAGGGATGGCTCCGCTGGGGTTTCAGGCGACGTGGCGACCTCACCGCATCCCGAACGAAGAAAAGCTCCCCCTGGTGAGGGAGACGGAATTCCTGGTCCTCCACCCGGCAGAGATCGCCGGAGATCTCCTGAGAGAGGCCAAGGGGCTTCGCCTCATCCAGCTCCTGACAGCCGGGTACGACAAGGTTGATCTGCGCCTCGCCGGCGAGATGGGGATCCCGGTGGCCACCAACGGCGGGGCCAACGCCTGGGCGGTGGCTGAGCACGCCGTCGCCCTCCTGCTGACCCTCTACAAACGCCTCATTCCTTCCGACAGGGCGGTGCGGGAGGGACGGTGGCGGCAGGCCGTGTCAGGGTTCAACACCTTCGAGGTGGCGGGGAAGAAGCTGGGCCTCGTCGGAGCGGGGAGCATCGGCCGAAAGGTCGCCAGGCGCCTGGCGGCTTTTGAGTGCGGGATTCTCTACTACGATGTCGTTCCCGCCCCCGAGATAGAAAAGGATCTGGGAGCCCGTCGTGTCGCTCTGGAGGAGTTGTTGCGGGAGGCGGACATCATCACGCTTCACCTCCCCCTGATCCGGGAGACCAGAGGACTCATCGGGCGGCGAGAATTCTCCATGATGAAGCCCACCGCGGTTGTCCTCAACACGAGCCGCGGCCCCATCGTTGACGAAGATGCCCTGATCGAGGCCTTGAGGGACAAGCGCATCGCGGGGGCCGGGTTGGACGTGTTCCGCCAGGAGCCTCCGTCCCCCGACAACCCCCTTCTCTCGTTGGAGAACGTGGTCCTGTCGGCCCATACCGCAGGGCACGCCTACGAAGGCTGGTTCCGCCGGTCGCGCTTCGCGTGGGAGAACATCCAGCGGGTGGCAGCGAACCAGGCGCCCCTCTCACTGGCGATCCCGGAGGAGGAGTGAGGCCGTCATCCTGAGCAGAGGAGGGTGAACAATGAAGGTGAAGGTCAGGCAGAAAGAGGATTTCCATTTCATCGGTAAAGGAGGAGAGTTCCCCTCCGAGCTGCCCATCGATGCTGCCGCACACGTGGGGGGGAAGGGGAGAGGATTCAGACCCCCGGAGCTTCTCATGTACTCCATCGCCGCGTGCATGGGGATCCACACCTACGAGGCGCTCCTCCATGCCGGCAGGCGTGTTGAGGATATAGAGGTGGAGACGGACGGCGAGCGGCGTCAGGATCACCCGAAGGTCTACACTAAGATCACCCTCAGGTTTCGCATGAAGGGGAGAGACCTGACCGACAGGGATGTGAGGGAAGCGATCCACGAGGCGCTCACCAGGAGCTGCAGCGTTGCCGTCATGGCGAATCAGGTGGCGCCCATCACCTGTGAATACCAGGCTGAGGCGGCCAGCGGGCTTTTGACGGGAACGGTCACTGCGGCGCCTGCCAAGCTTTAGCGAGAGCTGTAGAAGGAGATAGGCTATGCGTCTTGAGGAAATCCTGGAGCGGCTGGCCGAAGATATTAAGGCGCTGTTGAGCGCGCCCGTCGGAAGCAAGAGGATGAAGATCACCGACCTGACACCGAGGGACGGCCAGCAGTGCAAGCTCGCCACGCGAGTCTCCACTGATGACCTGCTCCCCCTCTGTGCTGCCCTGGATCAGTGCGGCTTCCACGCCGTCGAGGTTTGGGGCGGCGCCTCATTTGACGCCGCGCTGAGATACCTGAAGGAAGACCCCTGGGAGCGGGCCCGGAGGATCAAGGCGGTCATGCCCAACACCAAGCTCCAGATGTTGCTCCGGGGGCAGCACATCCTCGCGTATAAGCCTTACACCGACAAGCTCGTCTCCAAGTTTGTGGAGCGGGCTATCGCCAACGGCATTGCCGTCTTCCGTATATTTGAGGCCACCAACGACTTCAGAAACATCGAGGTCGCGACGCGAGCGGTCAAAGAGTTCGGCGGTGAGGCCCATGTGGAGGTGAACTACACCGTCAGCCCGGTCCACACCTTGGAGCGGTGGATGGAGTATGCGGAGGAGCTGGTGGGGATCGGGGCGGATTGGCTCTCCTTGAAGGACGCCACAGGCATCCTCCTCCCCTTTGACGCTTACAGGATCATCAAGGGGATAAAGGATCGGGCCAGGGGCAAGCTCCCGGTCCTGCTCCACAACCACGACATGGGCGGCGCTTCCAGCATGTGCCACCTGATGGCAATCCTGGCGGGTGTGGACATGATCGACACGGTGCTGTCCCCCCTGTCGTTTGGGTCGGCGCACCCCGCCACTGAGACAATGGTGGCCTCTCTCAAAAACACTCCCTTTGATACGGGCATAGACCCGAAACTCCTGGAGGAGCCGGCCCGCATCACCAGGCAGATCAAGGAGAAATACGAGAAGTACGAGACCGGATACACCGGCGTCAGCGGCGAGGTGTTTATCCACAAGATTCCCGGAGGCATGATCTCCAACATGGTGGCCCAGTTGAAGGAGGCGAAGAGGATGGACCTGATGGAGGCCGCCTTGAAAGAGGTCCCCAACGTGGAGAGGGACCTGGGTTACCCGCCCCTCCTCACGCCGACCAGCCAGATCGTGGGGGCTCAGGCGGTCTTCAACGTCCTGGCCGGGGAGAGGTACAAGATCATCGCCAGGGAGACCCGGGACTATGTGATGGGCAGATACGGCCGGCCCCCGGGCCCTGTCAGCAAGGATCTCGTACAGAAGGTCATGGGGGATAAAGAACCTGACTACTCGGTCAGAGCGGGGGACCTTGCTGATCCGGAAGATTGGGACAGGACGGTGAGGGATCTCGGCTCGCTGGCCAAGAGCGAGGAGGACATCCTTCTGGGTGTCCTCTTCCCGATGCAGGCCAGGGATTTCCTGACCCTCAGGGAAAAGGGCGAGCTGAGCGCTGAGTCAGCGTGATCACTGAGCGCACTCTCGTCATCGTGAAGCCTGACGCTATCGCCAAAGGCGTCGCCGGCAAGATCATCAGCCGCTTTGAACAGGCCGGGCTCAAGATCCTGGCAGCCAAGATGGTTCACCTGACAAAAGAACAGGCAGCCGGCTTCTATATCGTCCACAAGGACCGGCCGTTCTATTCGAGCCTCTGTACCTTCATGACCTCAGGGCCATGCCTCCCCATGGTTCTGGAGGGCGACAGCGCCATCGCCAGGGTGAGGGAGCTGATGGGAGCGACCGATCCTGCCAAGGCGGCGCCCGGGACGATCCGCAGAGAGTTTGCGTCTTCGATCGAATCGAATGCCGTCCACGGCTCAGACTCGCCGGAGTCGGCGGCCTTTGAGATCCCGTACTTCTTCAACGCGCTTGAAGTCTGGCCGCCATAGTGACCTCCCCACGTTCGTCGCCGACGCCATGCTGGGGAAGCTGGCGCGGTGGCTCAGGGCCATGGGCTATGATTGCCTCTATCCCCGCAACGCCGAAGACGAAGACCTCCTCAAGATCGCCCGCGAGGACGGGCGCTGGCTCCTCACCCGCGATAAGCGGCTGGTCGGCAAGGCGGAGATAATAGATCGGATCCTGCTGATCCAATCCGACTACTCCGACGTCCAGGTGAGCGAGGTCGCGGGGGCGCTTGGGCTCAGGCTCGCTCCCGTGCGCGCCCTCACTCGCTGCATCGAGTGCAACGGCGTGCTCGAGCCGCGGGAGAAGGAGAAGGTTCGAGACCGCGTCCCCCCCTACACCTACGCCACCCAGGAGCAGTTCATCGGCTGCCCCGACTGCGGAAGGATCTACTGGGCCGGCAGTCACGTCGGCCCGATCCTCGAGCGGCTCAGGCGTCTCGTGGGCGAGGAGTGAGCCACTTCGGGGAAAACGATGCGGGTGGTGATCGAGGGCCTCTCGAAGACCTACCGCGACAGCGGCGGCCAGATCGTTCCCGCCCTCGACTCGATCGACCTTGCCGTTGAAGATGAGGAGTTCCTCGCCCTTGTGGGGCCGTCGGGGTGCGGCAAATCCACCCTGCTCAACATTATCGCCGGGCTTCTGGCTCCCAGTTCGGGCGGCGTTTTCTTCGAGGGCCCGCGTGACGATTCCCACCCGCCGGCGGCGATGGTCTTTCAGGAGTTCGCCCTCTTCCCGTGGCGGACTGTGATCGCCAACATCGAGTTCGGTCTTGAGGAGGAGGGGGTCGGCGCGGTGGAGCGCAGGGAAACCGCGATGAGGCTCGTTGAGCTGCTCGGGCTCTCGGGCTTCGAGTCGAAGTACCCCCACCAGCTCTCGGGCGGGATGCGCCAGCGCGTCGGGATCGCCAGGGCCCTCGCCGTTGATCCGGCGGTCCTCCTGATGGACGAGCCGTTCTCGGCGCTCGACGCCCAGACCCGCCAGCTACTCCAGCTTGAGCTGCTCTCGATCTGGGAGAGGACGCGGAAGACGATCCTCTACGTGACCCACAACATCCAGGAGGCGGTCTTCATGGCAGACCGCGTAGCAGTCCTCTCCCGCCGCCCCGGGCGCCTGGTCGAGGTCGTCCCGGTAAAGCTCAAGCGCCCCCGCCACGAAGGGATGCTGGGAGAGCCGGCGTTCATTCACGCGGTCGAGCG
>CAZXPE010000021.1:0-19342 GCA_964642915.1 uncultured bacterium
TTCATCAACGATCGCGTGGACGTGGCGCTCGCCGTGGGAGCCGACGGTGTTCACCTCGCCGGCCACTCGATGCAAGTGGAAGTTGTCCGCCGAGCGTTTCCAGGGATCCGCCTCATCGGGGTTTCAACCCACACTCTCGAAGAGGCCCGCGCTGCTGAGGCCGGCGGCGCAGACTTCATCCTCTTCGGCCCGATCTATGAAACCCCTTCGAAGCGCGAGCGACCTCCTCAGGGGATTGAGCCTCTGGCCGGGGTTTGCGCCGCGCTGTCGATACCTGTCTTTGCCATCGGAGGCGTTACTCCTGAGCGTGTTCCCGAGCTCAGGTCAGCGGGAGCCCGCGGGGTGGCAGTGATCTCAGCGATCCTCTTAGCCGAGCGGCCCGGCCAGGCAACGAAGGCGTTCATCGAATTGCTGGGGGCCTGCTGATGGCGAGGCCGGCCGACGTTCTGGTCGTCGGAGGCGGCGTGATCGGTTGCGCCGCCGCCCTTGAACTGGCCAAGGCTGGGCTCCGCGTCACCCTGATCGAGCGAGGGACGCCGGGATGCGAGGCTTCCGGCGCCGCCGCGGGGATGCTGGCCCCTCAAGCCGAAAGCTCGGCGCCGAGCCCGTTCTTGTCCCTTGCACGAGAAAGCCAATCCCTCTACCCGGATCTGGCCGCCGAGCTTCGCGATGAGACCGGCGTTGACATCGAGCTTCAGGCCCAGGGGAATCTTTTCTGCTTCCTCGACGATGGTGACCAGGCCCTCGGCCGGGCGGCTTTTGACTGGCAGCGCGAGGCCGGGCTCAAGGCGGAACTCCTGAGCCGTGAGGACGCCCTCAGGATCGAGCCTCAGCTTTCCTCCGAGATTCGAGGCGCGCTCTTTATGGCAGAGGATAGCTGGGTCAACAACGTCAAGCTGGTAGGGGCGCTGGCCCAGGCGGCGTCAGTTCGCGGGGTGGAGTTCCTGCGCGGCGAGGTCACCGGAGTCGCCATGAGCGGCAGCAGAGTTGTCGGCGCCAGGTTGAGCGGGGAGATTTTGAAGGCCGGCGCCGTCCTCCTCGCCGCAGGAGCGTGGAGCGGAGGCATCCTCGCGGCGTCGGGGCTGAGCCTTCCTGTCGAGCCTGTGAGAGGGCAGATCCTCTCGCTTCACTCAGCTCCACGAAAGCTCAGGCGCCTCATTCACGTGAAGGAGCACTATCTGGTACCTCGCGTCGGTGGAGAGATCCTTGTGGGGGCTTCAATGGAGCGGGTGGGGTTCTCCAGGGAGGTGACAGCAGGGCAGATCCGCGCCCTCCTTGATTCAGCCGTGAGGGTTGTTCCGGGCCTTGCCGGACTCCCGCTGGCGGCCATGTGGTCAGGCTTTCGTCCGGGAACTCCGGACGAGCGGCCGATCCTCGGCCGATACCCCGGCGTGGAAGATCTCTATGTAGCCACGGGCCACTTCAGGAACGGGATTCTTCTGGCCCCCATCACGGCGCGCCTTATGAGGGAGCTGATCGTCGACGGCGCTCCCTCCTTCGATCTCACCCCGTTCCTCCCCGACCGCTTCCTCGCATAACCCCGCCGGCATGCGCGCCGCCCTCCCGAGGTGCCTTTTTCCCTTCAACTCAAGCCTCAAGACTATTATCTAACGCCTCAAAGATATTGGTGAATCTAGCACAGCATTTTGCCTAAAAAAATCGGAGGGAGCGCCTGGGGGGGCGTGGTACGATAAAACTCCTTCTGAAAACCTCTGATGAGCAAAGCCATTATGCCCCAGGATATAGCGCGCCCCGAGTGTTTTTTTGCCGAGCGCTTCGGTTTGACCGCCTCCCATTTCGACCGCCTCCTCGGTCGGGCGATGGCCGGCCGGGTTGAGGATGCCGATCTTTACCTTGAGTACCGGATAGACGAGGGATTGACGCTTGAAGAAGGGGCGGTGAAAAAGGCCTCCCGCCATGTAAGCCAGGGGGCTGGCGTGAGGGCCCAGGCCGGCGAGCGGACAGGCTACGCCCACACCGACGCCCTTGACATAAAGGCTCTGGAAGAAGCGGCCCGCCAGGCCCGCACGATCACTGATCGGTCAGGCGAGACCGCTCTCGTCACAATCAAGCCGGATCGGCGCCCTCACGACCTCTATCCTGTCGCTGTCCCTCCGGTCTCCGCAGACCTCTCGCTTAAGGTGGACCTCCTGCGCCGGGTAGACCAACTGGCGAGGGCGACTGACACGCGGGTCAGCCAGGTTATCGCCACGCTTACGAGCGAGGAGCAAGTGGTGCTGATCGTGACCGCCGCAGGGTGGACGGTGGGAGATGTCCGCCCGTTGACTCGTCTGAACATCACGGTGATCGCCGAATCGAACGGCAAGCGCGAGGTCGGCAGCTACGGCGGGGGCGGCAGGGTCCCGTTCGACTTCTTTCTCGAAGACGACCGATGGAGGCGCTTCACTGAGCGGGCCGTCCGCCAGTCGCTTATCAAGCTCGCCGCCATAAGCGCCCCCGCAGGAAACCTGACAGTGGTTCTCGGGCCGGGGTGGCCGGGGATCCTTCTCCACGAGGCGGTTGGCCACGGGCTTGAGGGAGACTTCAACCGGAAGAAGCTATCGGCTTTTTCAGGGAGGGTGGGCGAGAAGGTGGCCTCTGACCTGGTGACTGTTGTGGACGACGGGACGATCCCGAGCCGCCGCGGCTCTTTGAACGTTGATGACGAAGGGACACCCACGGGCCGCAACGTGCTCATCGAGAAGGGGATCCTCACGGGATACATGCTGGACCGGCAGAACGCCCGGCTGATGGGGATGGCGCCGACGGGTAACGGACGCCGTGAGTCTTTCGCTCATCCGCCCCTGCCGAGGATGACCAACACCTTCATGATGGCCGGTCAGGACGACCCCGAAGAGATCGTCCGCTCGGTTTCTTACGGCCTTTACGCGGTGGCGTTCGGAGGGGGCCAGGTGGACATCACCAACGGAAAGTTCGTCTTCTCGGCGAGTGAGGCGTACCTGATAGAGAACGGGAAGATCACCGCGCCGGTGAAGGGTGCCACGCTGATAGGAAACGGCCCTGATGTCCTTACCCGCGTGAGCCGCGTAGGCCACGACCTCGCCCTCGACGAGGGGATCGGCACCTGCGGCAAAGACGGCCAGTCGGTGCCGGTCGGCGTCGGGCTTCCGACCGTTCGGATCGACGGGATCACCGTCGGCGGCACCCAGGTATAGCAAGGACTATGATTGATCTGCTTCAGGACCTCTTGAAAAGGGCCGTGGCGCGGGGGGCCACTGAAGGCGACGCCTTCCTGGTCGAGGAGGAGCACTCTTCTGTCCAGGTCCGCCTCGGCCAGATCGACACCGTGACTCACGCGCGCGAGCAGCGCCTCTCGCTCCGCGTCTTCGCCGGCAAGTCGGAGGCCTCTGCCTCCACCTCGGACCTCTCCCGCGCCTCTTTGGAGCGGCTCATCGATGAGGCCGTCGGACTCGCCCGGGTCACTGCGCCCGACCTGCTGGCCGGCCTCCCCGGCGCGGAGGAGCTTGCCCGGACATTTCCCGATCTTGACCTGGCGGACCCGGAGGGACATCGGCTCTCCCCTGAGGAGAAGATCGAGATCGCGAGGGGAGCCGAAGCCGCTGCTCTGAGCGCCGACCCGAAAATCACCAACTCGGAGGGAGCTGAGTTCTTCGAGAGGCAGGCCGAGTACACCTACGCCACCTCTCACGGCTTTTCCGGCTCGTACCGGACCTCAAGCTTCAGCCTCACTGTCGCTCCCGTCGCCTCCTCCAATGGAGAGATGCAGCGCGATAGCTGGTACACCCTGGCGCGGAGGCGGGCTTCCCTCCAGCCGCCCGAGGAGGTAGGACGGATCGCAGCCGGCCGCGCGCTCAGGCGTCTCGGCGCTCGCAAGGTCAGGACCGCTGAGGTCCCCGTCATCTTCGATCCTGAGACCGCTGCGAGCCTGGTCGGGAGCGTGGCGGGAGCGGCCGCTGGGCCGAGTCTCTACCGCGGGGCTTCGTTTCTCCTGAACCGCCTCGGCCAGAAGATCGCAGCGCCCGGCGTCACCATCATAGACGACGGGACTATCCCGGGCGCCCTCGGCTCACGCCCATTTGATGGGGAGGGGCTGGCGACGCGCCGGACTCTTCTGGTGGACGACGGGGCGCTCGGGAGCTACCTCCTGGACACTTACAGCGCCAGGAAGCTCGGCCTGGCTTCGACTCACCATGCGGCGAGGGATAGCGGTGGCGTGAGCGTCTCCACAACCAATTGCTATCTGGCGCGCGGCGCAGCGGCTCCCGAGGAGTTGATCTCCTCAGTGAGGAGCGGTCTCTATGTCACCGAGCTGATAGGGTTCGGCGTCAACATGGTCACCGGCGACTACTCCCGGGGCGCTGTCGGGCTCTGGATCGAGAACGGGGAGCTGGCCTACCCGGTGGATGAGGTGACCATCGCGGGAAACCTCCTTGAGATGCTGGGAGCGATTGACGGGGTGGGGAACGATCTCGTGTTCAGGGACCGGACCTCGTCCCCCACGATCAGGGTGGGTCGGATGGTTGTGGCCGGTGAATAACTGCCACGGAGCGAAGCAAGGAGCGGAGATTCTATGATCATCGACAGCCACTGTCACCTCCACGATTCAGCTTACGATCGCCTCAGGGACACTCTGACCCGGGCCATCGCCCACGACGTTTGGGGCGTGGTCGCTGTCGGGTGCGACCCCGCCACCAACGCGAAAACCCTGGAGGCCGCGGCGAGGTTTCCCAAGGCGGTCTGGGCCACCCTCGGGTGCCACCCTGAGTGGCCGCTGGACGACGAGATCGTCGAGCGAGTGGAGGAGCAGGTGGCCGAGCATCACGCCCGGATTGTGGCGCTTGGAGAGGTAGGGCTTCCCTGGTACAACCTCGAGTCAGTCGACGACCCGGCGACCGTCATGGCTCAGGGGCGCGCGCGGCTCGAACGCTTTCTCTGCCTCGCGGTCCGCTACGATCTCCCGGTGATCCTCCATGCTCCTCATGGGGCAGCGGTGAGCGCGCTCCGGCTTCTGAGGCAGCGTGGGATCGAGAGGGCGGTCTTCCACTGGCACAAGGCTCCGGCGGAGGTAACGCGGGAGATTGTGGAGGCGGGGTACTACGTTTCTGTTACGCCGGAAGTGGTTTACCGGGAGCGCGACAGGGAGATGGTCGAGTGGCTGCCGCTTGAATCCATTCTCGTCGAGACCGACGGCCCCTCGCCCTACAGGAATGAGTTCTCGGGACTCAAGACCGAGCCCTGGATGGCCTCGCGCGTCGCCGAGGAGGTGGCCAAGCTCAAGCACCTCCCCGTGGACGAGGTTATGTTCCGCCTGGCGCAGAACACCTGCCAGCTCTTCGACCTCGCCCTCGCGTAGCGTCAGCTTCATTGAAGCTGCCCGTTTTCGCTGCCTTCTGTTAGTATCCGGGCGCTCCGGGTTTCTTCGAAGGCTCTGCCTCCTTCGCTGGTTCGATCGACGCAGCGACCATCTTCCCGCCTTTCTCGGCATAGGCGGCCACGACCTGATCGCCCACCTTGATCTTATCCAGGTTCCTTATCCCTGCGGCGTCAAGAGTGACGGCCTTGTCCTTATTCTTTATCGTGACGGTCTTTGCCTTGACGTCAACCGCTGTCACCTTTCCGGCAATCTCCAGGGCCTTCTTCTCTTCACCTTTCTGGGCTTCGGCATAGCCTGCCAGGGCAAACGCTGTAAGAACAAGGACAGAAACTGCCAGCGATAGACACCTTCTCATCGTCCCGTCTCCTTTCTGTGCCACGCGTGATCTCCGGTTCCAGGAGCCATTCTGCTCGGTATCATAGCAGGCGCTGATCTTCGCAACAACACGCAGTTCCTTTGTTAAAAGCAACGGATTTCTTGAGGGTTCTGGTATAGTATTTTGCACGCGTTTTCGACGGTGGGAAAAAGACATTGTCTCGGGTGCCTGAGGAGCATCATTGGGTTTCCGTGGAGGAACAGAAGGTCGCCCTGGCCGTTCATCTGCCGGAGAGAACTCCGGCGTTCTGCGTCATCGCCTGCCACGGGCTTGGCGCTTCGAAGGAGAGCGAGAAATATCTTCTCCTCGGCAGAGAGTTTCCCGTGGCAGGGTTTGCGCTTGCGCGGTTCGACTTCAGAGGGTGCGGGGAGAGTGATGGATCCTACGCCGACAGCACCGTTGCCGGGAGAGTTCGAGACCTCCAAGCGGTGCTGGGCTTTCTCGCTGGCCATCCTGAGCTTGACGGCAGGTTCGGTTTCCTCGGCTCAAGCATGGGAGGCTTCGTCGCCCTCTTCGCCGCGAGGGAGGTGGGGATGCTGATCCCCGTGGTGACGTGGAACTGCCCTGCGACGCTACGTGGAATAGAGGGAAGCAAGGACCGGGACGTGGCAGGGTTAGGGCCGGCGTTTTTTGCCGAGCTTCGCACGGGGCTTTATGCTGACTCACCTCTCGGGATTCCCTGGACACTCACGATCCAGGGAGACAGGGACGAGGTGGTTCCTCCTGAGCATGGCCGCGCACTCTACGGTCAGGCGGCAGATCCGCGCGGGATCCACATTCTCATGGGCGCCGACCATCGCCTCTCCGGCGTGGCCCACCGGATGGAGGCGGTCAAGCTTAGTCTCGATTGGTTCCAGCGCTACCTGGGACGGGTTCAACGATGAGGCGGGCTCTTGCGACTGCGCTTTGTTTGGCCCTGTTGGCTGGCGCCTCTCCCGGCTCAGCAGAGCAGGGGAGCCCTGCCGGGAAGCCAGCCTCGGAACGGCAGCCGGACCCCTCAGAAAAGTTCCCTCCGGCCTGGGAGGCAGCGCTCAAGACGACCGGCGACGATGCGCTCTATCTCCTGACCTCTCCGCTCAGGCTCACGGGAGAGACCGCGCTGGTCGTCGGGCTCATCGGCGCCGGGATCGGCGTCATTTCGACGAGGGACCGTGAAATCAGAGGAGAGGTCGCCCATCGTAAGAAGGACTCGCTGGATGACGCAGCGTCGGCCATCTCGCTCTTCGGGTATGCGCCGGTTCTCCTCGGCCTGAACCTCGGAGGGGTTGCCCTTGGAGAGGGGATCAGGGAATATAGCGGAGACCGGAAACTGCTGGATACCACGCTGCTCGCTCTCGAGACCCAGCTAATCACGCTGGCGTTCTCCGAAGGGATCGCTTACGCGACGGCCAGGTCGGGGCCCGAGGATTCCAGCGATCCGTTCAGCTTCAAGCTCGGGCGCTCGTCGTTCCCCTCATCACACACCTCTCAGGCTTTCGCTGTCGCCGCCGTCTTCTCAGACAGGTACGGCCAGCCGGTATCCGCCCTCGCTTACGGGCTCGCGGGGCTGGTTGGGATCTCGCGCGTGGTCCAGAACAAGCACTGGGCGTCGGACGTGGCAGCGGGCGCGGCAATCGGGTGGGCGATCGGGAAGGCGCTCAGCCTCCGCCATTCGAAGTCCCGCTCTTACCTCGACTTCTTTCCTTTCGCCGATCCTCAGCAGAAAAGCTACGGCTTCGTCATCGAGAAGCGGTTTTGAGCCGCGTGGCCGGCGTTACTCCCTGGCCGCCTGGACAGCGAAGCGATAGAACTCGGGGTCGTCGAGGGTCTCCGGCGGGTCTGATTCCCGAGGGGGGAGGGGGGCGCCCCGAAGGAGGATGTCGTTCATCAGGCGGTTGACCACAGCCCAGTCGCGGTCCTCCTTGACGCGCCGGCACCCCCCGCAGAGACCTGTCGTCTCCAGCATTCCGATCCACACCCCGCACGATGAGCAAGTAGGCATCTGCTTCCTCTTCTGATCGGGAAATCGGCAGTTCCGTCACATTCTTTACCGGTATTACCGGGGGCTCGTTGACACCACGCGAGGTCCCGTGCTAGGAGTGGCGCATGGAGCGCATCAGAGATCCTTATCGGGTGGGCCGGTGATGAGAAGGGAGCCGGCGGTGGCGGTTGTGGACGTGGAGACGACGGGGCTTTCCCCCCGCTACGGCGACCGCATTGTTGAGATCGCCGTGCTCCGGTACGACGGTGGCGCTGAGGTGGCCTTCCAGAGCCTGGTCAACCCGCGCCGAGCGATCTCACCAGGCGCCTCGGCGGTCCACGGGATCACTCAGGCCATGGTGGATTCGGCCCCTCTCTTCGGCGAAGTGGCCGATCGGATCTGGCCGTTCCTGGATGGAGCGGTCCTGGTGGCCCACAATGCGCCGTTTGACCTCTCGTTCCTGAACGCAGAGAGGGCTTACCTGGGGCTCCCGCCTCTGGCTAACCGGGTCGTTGACACTCTCGCGCTTGCCCGCCGCCACTTTCGGTTCCCCAGTAACAGCCTCGGTCTGATCGCCCGGTCGCTGGGCATTCCCGCTCCGGTCCAGCACAGGGCCATGGCCGACGTTCGGATCACCCTCAAGGTATTGGAGCGTTTCGCCGAAGAGCTGAAACCCCTGGGGATGGCCTCGCTTGACTCCCTCTCCATCCCGCCACCTTCACCCGTTGACCGGGACGGCCCGGTGCCGCTCCCGCCGCCGATCGCTGAGGCTTTGGCGGCCGGGGGCAGGCTTTCCATCAGATACCTCTCGGCTCAGCAGGGTGAGACGGTGCGCGAGGTGGAGCCGCTTGAAATCATCCCCCAGGGCGACTATCTCTACCTTCGCGCCTTCTGCCATCTGAGGGGGGACGAGCGCACCTTCCGTCTGGACCGAATCATCGAGATGCTCCCGATAAGCGAGCGTCAGAAAGGGGAAGCGTGATGGCGAAAGAGGTCATCATCTACACCCAGCCAGGCTGAACCGGTTGCCAGGCAGAGAAAGAGTTTCTTTCTCACAAAGGGGTCGCATTCACTGAGAAGAACATCCGAGAAGATTCCGAGGCGCTGGCCGAGCTTCAGGCGCTTGGGTACAGGGCAACGCCGGTGGCCATCATTGATGGCGAAGCCGTGGTCGGATTCGACCGAGGGAGGATCGAGCGCCTGCTGGGCCTGTCTTGAATCGTGAGGGAGAGAGAATGCCGACAGCATCGTGCCACAGTTGAGGGCAGGAGATCGAGATCCCGGTCGGGATCAAAAACGGGGAGATCTTCGACTGCCCGAACTGAGCGGGGCTCTCGCTCCGTGCGAGCGAGCGCGATGGAACGTGGGCGGTCGCCGAGGTCAAGAAAGCAAGCTGCGCTGTTGGCAATGAAGTCGTACTCTTGCCCGACGATGTCAAGCCCGGCGACCTCGTAGAGTGCCACGGCGTGAAGCAGCGCGTCACTTACGAGTTCGGCGCCTACGCTCTCGTGAAGCTCTCCTAGAACCCGAGCGCCAGGAGGATCACCGTGCCGAGGGTGATCCGGTAGAGGACGAAGGGAAGCAGAGAGCGGCGCTGGAGGAAGCTCACGAGAAACCAGACCGCGATCCATCCTGAGAGGAACGCCGCGCCGAGCCCGGCCAGAAGGGGGCCGAGATGAGAGGGGTCCAGGCCACGGGCCATGAGGTCCAGCGTTTTGGCGCCTCCTGCGGCTGCGGTGATCGGAATCCCGAGGAGGAATGAAAAGCGCGCCGCTGTGGCCCGGTCCATTCGCGCGAGGAGCCCCGCTGTGATGGTGATGCCGGAGCGTGAGGTGCCGGGAATGAAGGCCAGCGCCTGGGCCGAGCCGACAGCGAGCCCGGCCCTCCAGCCGACTGCGTCGGGGCGCCTTGTCGGCTCTCGCTCTCCGTCGGCCCACCGATCGGCGCACCACATGACGAGAGCCCAGCCGATCAGCGATGCGGCGACCAGACCGGGGGCGCGGAATCGGGCCTCGATCATCTTTTGAGCGAGGAGACCGGCGATCACGGCCGGGACAGTCGCTGCCGCGAGGATGAGGGTGAGCCGCCTCGAAGGTTGGGACGCGCTTCCGCCTCTGAGAAAGCCATGGGCCATGGCGAGGAGGTCCTTCGAGAAATAGCAGACCAGGGCGCCCAGGGTTCCCAGATGGATGGCAGCGTCGAAGGCGAGCCCCTGATCGGGCCAGCCGAGAAGGGCCGGCACCAGAATCAGATGACCCGATGACGAAACGGGGAGAAACTCAGTGATGCCCTGGATTACCCCCAGAACGACACCCTGCGTATAGGTCACGTCGGCCGTACCGATAACCTTCGCACGACCCACTTCGTGGGTGCCCGCCAAGGTTGGCCTTCGCCACTGACCATCATCAGTCGTCGCCGATCCGTTCCTCTGCGGGCACCGCGTCCGGCCGGAGGCCGGCGTGGTCGTTACGCTCCGGTCGCACCCACTTCGTGGGTACCCGCCCTGCGTCCTTGATCTGCTCGGTTCTCGCCCCGGCTCTACCCAGCGATTTCCTCGCCGCCGTCAACGCCGATGACGTTGCCGGTGATCCAGTAGGTGTCGGGGTGGGAGAGGACGACGATCGCCCTGGCGACGTCCTCGGTGGTCGTGAGGCGATGGTGAGGGTTCTTCCGGAGAGCCACGGCCTTGATCGCGTCACTGCCAGGGATCTTCTGAAGCGCCGGCGTGTCGGTGACCCCTGCCCTTATGGCGTTTATCGTGATCTTGTAAGGCGCCAGCTCCATGGCGAGCTGGCGGACGTGGGATTCGAGCGCCGCCTTCGCCGCCGAGACCGGGCCATAGGACGGCAGGACCCGCGCCCCCCCCGCTGAGGTCATCGCATAGATCCGTCCCCCGGCTTCCATGAGCCCGCGCGTCACCACTTCCTGAGTCCAGTAGACGAGACTGTGGGCCATCACGTCGAGGGTCATGTCCATCTGGGCCTGACTCACCGCCTCCTTGAGCGGTTCGAGGATGTACGGCTTCAGAGTGCCGAAGGCCAGTGAGTGGAGAAGGACCCGGACCTGCCCCTGCTCTCCCCGCGCTTCGAGGAATCGGGCCATCTCGTCGAGAGCCTCGGCCCGCTTTTCGGGATCGGCGGCGTTGATGTTGAAAAAACGCGTCTCCCGTCCGGCTGCTTTGATCTCCCCCACGATCCGCTCCACATTGGCGAGAGTGGACTTGCGGTCGAGGTGGACTCCGAAAATGTTCAGCCCGGCGCGCGCGAGCGCGAGGCTGGTGGCCTCCCCGAAACCGGAGGAAGCCCCCAGAACTATCGCCCACCCCGTGAGTTTGATCGGCGCCGCATCTGTGTTCATCGTCTGGCTCCTTTGAAGGGGTTCATGCCGCTGCGACATTTTAGCTCAAATCGTGTTGTGGCCGGAAGCTAAGAAGTTTGCTCTTCGGCGATGCGCGGGGATAGAATGTAGCGCGGGGTGTTCAGCCGCCCGTGCCCGACCGTCTATGTCGAAAACAGCGGCCATTGTCCTTATCGGCAACGAGATCCTCTCAGGGAAGATCAGTGATACCAACGCCGCCTATCTCTGCCGCGAGCTTCGTTCCCTGGGGGTCGATGTCCGCAAGATCGTCGTCATCCCCGACGAAGTTGATACGATTGCCCGCGAGGTCTCTGAGCTGAGCCGGGCCTGTGATTTCGTCTTCACCTCCGGCGGCGTGGGCCCTACCCACGACGACGTGACCATTGAGGGAATCGCCAGCGGCTCCGGCGTCTCGGTGGTGCGCCACCAGCGTCTGGTCGAGCTTCTCAAGCAGTTTTACAAGGAAAACCTCAACGAAGCGCGCCTGAAGATGGCGGAAGTCCCTGATGGCGCCCAGCTCCTGGCCGGAAACGCCCTGCCGTTTCCCGTGGTATTGTTCCGCAACATCTATATTTTCCCCGGCGTTCCCGAGATCTTCCGTCAGAAGTTCGAGGCGCTTAAGGAGCAGTTCAGGGACCGTCCGTTTCTGCTGAAATCCGTCTTTGTCAGGATAGGCGAGGGGACCCTGGCCGATTACCTGAACAACCTCCTCAGGAAGTTCCCGCTCCTGCTGCTCGGCTCCTACCCCGCCTACTCGAACCCCGACTACAAGGTGAAGGTGACCCTCGAGTCCAAAGACCGCGAGTACCTGAACCTTGCGCTCTCCGAGTTTCTGGGCGCGCTGCCTCAGGACGCAGTCGTCAGGGTGGAGTAGGGCCCCGGAGAGGCGCCAGGAATTGCTTCCACATGAGCCAGTAGGGATCACCTCCTACTATGTACGTATCGTTGTGGCGGGCGCGAGGGATGGTATAGAATGCCTTCGGCTCACGGGCAGCCTCGAAGAGCCTCCGTCCTTCAGCGTGGGGAACGACCTCGTCGGCGTCACCGTGAAGGACCAAGAGGGGCGCCGAGATCTGACCGATCCTGGAGAGGGAATCGAAGCGCGTCCTCATGAGGAAGCCGGCGCCGGGGAGGGTCCGGTTGGCCATCGACTGGACAGAGAGAAACGGTGTTTCAAGGATGATGGCGGCGGGTCGCTCTGCCAGCGCCAGCTCCACGGCGACCGCTGCCCCCAGAGAGCGGCCGAAGTAGACGATGCGAGAGGCGTCAACGCCGGCTTCTTTGAGGAGCGCCGCGCGCGCCGCCCTTGCGTCGCGGTAGAGGCCGGCTTCGCTTGGAGTCCCCTCGCTCCGCCCGTAGCCGCGGTAGTCGAAGATGAAGACCCCGATTCCGAGCCGCCGGTGGATCTCGCGGATATTGTCGAGGCGGTGGCTCACGTTCCCCGCGTTGCCGTGGAACCAGAGGAGGGTGACCGGGCTCATGCCCGGAACGAGCCAGCCGTGCAGGGCGACGCCATCCTCGGCGCGGAACCATATCTCCCGATACGGGAGGCCCAGGTTGGCGGGGGTGCCATAAAGCTCGCGGGACGGCATGTAGATCAAGGCCCGCTCAACTGACTCCCGGCACCCCCAGGCGAGGAGCGCTATGCCCAGAAGGAAGAGAGTGAGCTTCATTGCGCCCCATTGTATCGTGGGAAGCGCTCAGCGGTTAGCTCTCAGCTTCGAGGCTGACGGCTGATAGCTGAACGCTAACTTGGCTGTGATGACAAAGCTGGGTTGGAGGATCCTGATCGGGGTCGGTGTGGCGGTGGGCGCTCTCTATCTGGCCCGCCTCGGCGCGGCCCCGTTCGTTGACCCTCCCGAAGGTCTTCACGCTGAGATCGCCCGCGAGATGCTGGCGGGAGGGGACTGGATCACCCTGCGATTCAACGGGGTTCGCTACTTCGACAAACCGCCGCTGCTCTACTGGCTGATGGCCGGAAGCTTCTGGCTCGCAGGACCCTCAGAGTGGGCTGCCCGGATATGGTCGGCGCTCGCTGCCGTGGGCACGGCCGTTCTCACCGCCTGGATCGGGTGGCGGCTTCAGTCGGAACGGACAGGGTTGATCGCCGGCCTCGTGGTGGCCGCCAACCTCGGGTTCTTCATCTTCGGCCGCATCGTGAAGCAGGATGCCCTCATGATCTTCTTTCTCTGGGCGGCGTTCACCGCGTTTTTCGCGGCGTATCTCGGGGCCGGGCGTTGGACGCTCTACGCGGCCTTTGGGTGCCTGGGCATGACCGTTCTGTCTAAGGACCTCCTCGCGGCCGTGGGGCCGGCGGTCATCATCGCGCTCTTTTTCTTTCTCACGCGCGAGCGCGGGATCAGGGTCCAGTGGCTCCCCCTTGCCGGCGTGGCGCTCTTTCTGGCGATCGCGCTGCCGTGGCATCTGGCTGTGGAGTGGCGGAACGGGGGGTTCCTCTGGTACACCGTCGTGGACAACCACGTTCTCAACTTCACCCGACAGCGCGTCTACCCCGACGAGGACGTGCCTCTCACGGCTCTAGAGTTCCTTCTGGTAAATTTTGTCGCCTTCTTTCCTTGGAGCCTAGCGGTCCCCATGGCGCTTGCGCGGATCTTCCGCCGTCCGTGGGAGCGCGCTGAAGAGCGCGGGTGGCTCCTGCTCGGCCTCTGGGGCCTGTTCGTCCTGGCGTTTTTTACGCTTTCTCCCTTTAAGCTGCCGCACTACGGCCTTCCGGCCTTCCCTGCGCTGGCTCTCCTGGTCGCAAAGCTCTGGGACGACGCCCTCGAAGCGGAGCGGCGCGCTCCGCCCCCGCGCTCGCTCCTGATCCCGCCGCTGGTAGCGCTGGGAGCCCTTGCGGTTATTACGGCGCTGGCCTGGCGGGGCACGGTGTGGCTTCCCACCGGGAGCCTCTTGCTCGCCGACGTGGCGTCCCGCAACCTGCAAGCTCAGGGGCAGGGCGCGCCGGTTCCGACTTTTGATGAGCTTTACCCGCTCCTCCGAACGCTCACCCTCATACTCGGCGGAGGGAGCGTGGCGCTTGCCGTCGCGGTGTGGCGCAGGTGGCACCAGTTCGGACTGGGCGTGCTCCTGGCTGTCATGGCGGCTTTCCTTCCGTTGACCGTCGATGGGCTCACACTCTTCGCGAAGAGCCGCTCGGTCAGGCCGATCGCTGAGGCGGTGACAATGCGGGCCGGCCCTCGCGACCTTGTGGTGTACGAGGGTGCCCTGGAGAACAGCGGGGGGCTTCTGCTGTCTCTTAAGAGGCAGGTGAAGATCGTTGGCGGCCTCCAGTCGAACATAGCGTTCGGCGCCACGTTTCCCGATGCGCGCGGAGTCTTCTGGGGGACGGAAGAGCTTCGTGCCCGCTGGACGGGGGCAGAGCGGATCTTTCTCGTTTCAGGGGTGAGACCAGCCAGGAGCGTGGTCAGCAACCTGCCTCGGGAAAAGGTCCATCTCCTGCTGCGTTCGGGGGGGCGGTGGCTCTATTCCAACCGGCCGTGAGCTTCAGTCCGATATCGCCACCATGACGTTCGGGTCGAGGCAGATGCCCGCTGTCAGCCTGCTCGACTGGTTGACCGCTATTTCACTTGGTCTCACCCTGCTCGTAATCTTGACGGGAGGCTTCGTTCTTCCCCTGGGCGGCGTCCGACTTCCGGTGAATCGGGCCGAGGACGTTTTCCTTGTCGCGCTCGTGGTCGCGTTCCTCCGGTACTGGCTTCGTCCGTTCTCCTTCCCGCGCGTGACTCCCCGCCGACTCCTGGTTTGGGGCATCGTCATCTATTCGGCGCTCTTTTCGTTCATCACGATCACCCGCCATTTCGAGTTCCGGACCCACGCCCTCGACCTCGGCATCTACGACCAGATCACGTGGAGCATCTCTCAGGGCCTCGGGCCTATGACGAGCCTTCCTGAGATGCACGCGTGGGGAGATCATTTCACGATCATCCTGTATCTGCTGGTCCCTCTCTACGTCGTGATGCCGAGCGTGCTGGTGATGCTCGTGTTTCAGTCGGTTGCCCTCAGCCTGGGCGCTGTGGCGGTGTATGGGTTCGCCAGGCGCGCGCTGGGCGACGGCCCTCATGCCGCGGCCTTCGCGATCCTTTTCCTTGTCAACCCGTCGCTTCACGGCATCAACCTCCGGGACTTCCATCCCCAGGCCCTCGCGATCCCGTTGCTCCTGGCAGCCGCCTACTTCTTCGAGGCGAGGCGCTCAGCCCTCTTCTGGGTCTCAGCGGCTCTCGCTCTCGCCACAAGGGAGGATGCGGCCCTGCCCCTGCTGGGGCTTGGCCTTTGGGCTGCGCTGGTCAGAAGGCGCTATTTGACAGGGGCGCTCCTCGGCGCAGTCGCCCTCGTTTGGCTCTTTGCGACAACGACTATTATCATCCCGTATTTCCGCGGGGCACCGTACCCCCATCTCGGCCGCTACGGCTACCTCGGGAACTCTGTGGGGGAGATCCTGCTCGGAGTGCTTCTGCACCCGCTCACGGTGCTGGGGACGGTGTTGAGTCCTCAACGCCTCCTTTACCTGGGAGCGATCCTCGCCCCGTGGGGTTTTCTTCCGCTCCTGGCTCCGGCGAGCCTCATCCCGGCGCTCCCGGCTCTCGCTCAGAACCTCCTGAGCACAGATCCCGTGCTCTTCCATCACCGGGCCCAGTACAACGTCTTCATTCTCCCATTCCTTGCGCTGGCCGCTGTCTCCGGCTTTCGCCGGCTCTCTGAGTGGAAAGGCGCGACGGCGCGCAGGCTCCTCATCTGCGCCTTCTTCTTCTCTCTGGCGCTCACCTCGAGGACGGTGAACGAACTGATGGTGACTCGCTGGTGGCCCGGTGAGCGAGAGCGCGCCGCCCACGCCGTGCTGGCCCGTGTGCCGTCCGGGGTGTCGATTTCTGCCGAAGAGCGGTTCATCCCGCACCTGTCCCATCGCCCCAAGGCGTTTGTCTTCCCAACGGCGCTCGATCGGAGCGAATATGTTCTTATCAACGCCGCCGCCTATCCCTGGAGAAGCCTCCCTGACTACCGGCTTGAGCGCCAGGGAGATAAGGCGAAGATCAGAACCGCGGGAGCCGAGTACAGCTACGAGGTGGCCGCCGAGCAGTCTCGGATCCTCCTGCTCAAGAGAGAGCGATAGGTTCCTTTTTGTCATGGCTGAATTGGCTGTTGACGCTCGACACCTCAAGAAAACCTTTACCGGTGGGTGGCTCTCCCGTCAGGCAGTTGAAGCTCTCAGAGACGTTACCCTCACCGTCCCCCGGGGGATGATATTCGGTCTCCTGGGGCCCAACGGGGCAGGGAAGACCACGCTCCTTTCTATTCTCGCGACGCTGCTTCTCCCCGACTCTGGCAGCGCCTCAGTCCTGGGTCTCGACGTTCTGAAGAACGCGGCGGTGATCCGCCGTCGAATCAACATGGCCAGCGGCAACGCCAACTTCCCCTGGAGCCTCAGGCCGCCTGAGATCCTGGCCTTTTACGGCCGGCTCTATGGCCTCCACGGCAACGCCCTCAGGCGGAAGATGGATGAGCTGATGACAGTCTGCGAGCTGGAGAGCCACAGAAAGACCCCCTACAACGAGCTTTCCACGGGCTTCAAACAGAGGCTGGCCCTCGCCAAGTCGCTCGTGAACGATCCTGAGCTGCTCTTTCTGGACGAGCCGACGCTTGGACTTGACCCCGACATCTCCATCCGCATCCGCCGCCAGATAGCTTCGCTCAGGAGCGAGCGCGGCACGACGATTCTACTGACCACCCACTACATGCGCGAGGCTGAGGAGCTTTGCGACGAGATCGCGTTCATCAAGAAGGGACTGATCCTGGCGAGGGGGAGCGCCCACGACCTCAAGGAGCGGTTCAAGGTTGGAGAGGTCATCGCGCTGACGCTCGACCCCGGGCCGTGGAATTCCCTGGGACGCCTCCCCGGCGTTCTCCGTTGCGTGGCGGCGGACAGGGGAGTGGAGTGCACGGTGGACTCGGCCGAGAAGCGGTTGCCCGAGATCCTGAAGTTCCTCCACGAGCAGGGAGCGGCGATCAGAGGCGTGAAGATCCACGAGCCCGATCTTGAGGAGGTCTTCGTTGAGCTGGCGCGCTGAGGCAGTCAAGATCTACGCCTTCGCCCATAGGAACATTCTCATGGCAAGGAGGAACCTCTTCTTCATCTTCGAGCTTCTCTTCTGGCCGAGCGTCGGCGTGATCTCGATCGGCCTCATGGCCCGCTTTCTGGCGCTTTCGCCTGAGATGACGGCGTTCGTCCTCGTCGGGACCGCGTCCCTCTCGCTTGTCCAGGTCTGCCAGCTCGACGTGGCGTACGCCGTCATGTTCGACCTCTGGTCGAAGTCGGTGAAGCACCAGTTCCTCGCCCCGATCGGGATCCGCCACTTGGCTCTCGGCTCATGGCTGGTGGGAGTGGGGCGAGGGCTCCTCGTCTTTTTTCTGCTCGCCGCGTTGAGCCGGTGGGCGTTCGGGTTCAGCTTTCTGGCCGCCGGCCCAGTGGCGCTGGGAGCGTTTCTCCTCGGCTCCTTCCTCACGGCCTGGATCGTGGGGCTCGCTGTCTGCGCGCTGGTGATCATCTTCGGCTTCAGGGCTGAGGTGACGGTCTGGGCGGCCGTCAACCTCGTCCTGGTCCTGGCCGGGATCTACTACCCGGTTTCGCTCCTTCCTGAGCCGTTCCGCTCTCTCGGGGGGGCGATTCCGCTGACCTATTTCCTTGCCTCGTTTCGCGCCTCATACGGGTTTCCACCTGAGCACTCGTGGCCGCTCCTGACCGGGTTCCTCCTCTCCGGGGGCTACCTGGTCCTCGGCCATTGGGCGATGGCGGCTGCCATCTCCCGCTCCCGGCGCACCGGCCTCCTCCTGAAGCTCTCAGAGTGAAACAGGTCGGATCAGTGGCAGGATAAAACCGAGATGGAACCGGCACTGTCGGTTGCTCTGCTCGGACTCCTCTTCGGCATCCAGCACGCCACCGATCCGGATCACGTAGTAGCCGTGGCGACAATTCTGAGCCGACGCCCTCGATTTTCCTCGAGCGTCCTGATCGGTGCCCTCTGGGGGGCCGGCCACACCGCAACGATCTTCGCTGTGGGCAGCCTGATGATCGTGCTCAATCTGACAATCTCCGAGCGGGTGGGGCTCTCGCTCGAGCTGGCCGTCGCGGCCATGCTGATCGTTCTCGGGGTCGGCCGTTTGATCGCAACGTTCAGGACGGCCGACGCCGTTCATCCTGAGCGTCTTCTGGCCTCCCACGAGCACAGCCACGGCGAGGCGTTCCACGCCCATTTTCACCGTCATGGCCCGGTCGCCCACGCTCACCCCCATCTCCACCCGTCGGGTCGTCTGCTCGAAGCTCTCCGTGAGGTGGGGATCTGGCAGGGGGCGCGGTCGGTTGCGGTCGGGGTCGTTCACGGGCTGGCGGGGAGCGCGGCGGTGGCGCTCTTGGTCCTCTCCACGATCAGGGACCCCTACTGGGCGGTGGCGTACCTTTTGGTCTTCGGGGTGGGGACGATCCTCGGGATGATCGGGCTCACGGTGGCGATGACGTGGCCGTTCATGCTGACGGCCCCCCGGTTCGTCCGCTTGAACCGGGCCCTGGCGTATGGAACAGGGCTCGCGAGCGCGAGCGTCGGCCTCCTGCTCGCGTATCAGATCGCCGCCGCAGGCGTTCTCCGATGACGTCAGCGCCCGCTCTCACTCCAGCGATTCCATAAAGACCGCGATCTCGTCCACGCGGACTCCGCTCACCGCCTGCATCGGTCTGGGTGGATGACGAAATTGCTGACGTTCGGTCCCGAAAAAGGGGTGCGAAACGGTTCGGGCGCGCCTTGCGATAGTCGAACCGGTACTCCCGCCGCATTTCTTCTCGGCTTGCTGATCGCGTCCCTCTAGGAGTGAGCGTTTTCCTCATAGATATCAAAGCCCGACCCCAGACACACTACCGCCTGGAGCGACGTCGACTGAGACCTGCCTGCCGGTAGGCAGGGAGGAAGATCTCTTCGTCAGGGTAGTTTTTTGACCTTGACAAGCGGGAGCCTCATAGGAGTTGGGCGGCCTCGCTCACTTCGCGGTGCTCGTAGAGAGTCTCTGGCGCGATGTCCGCTCCGTTCGGCCAAGCGACGGTCCAACCATCAAGGAAGAATCTCTTGAAGTACTCGACGTCCTTCAGGGGCTCGAACACAGGCCCATGGAGCCACTCCGTGAAGTCGATAGTCTTCTCGGCCGTGTCGTTGAAGGTTACGTGAATGCGGTAGCCGCCACGGTACTCTGCGTGGATTACGATGGGCATGAAGGTCATACTCATCTCTCACTC